>NZ_JBRIMB010000004.1:0-159444 GCF_052977265.1 Shewanella sp. 0m-8
TTAATGCTAGTGCTCAGTGTTAGTGCTTAATGCTAGTGCTCAGTGTTAGTGCTTAATGCTAGTGCTCAGTGTTAGTGCTTAATGCTAGTGCTCAGTGTTAGTGTTAGTGCTTAATGCTAGTGCTCAGTGTTAGTGCTTAATGCTAGTGATCAGTGTTAGTGATCAGTGCTATGGCTCAACGTTATTACTTCGCTCAACTTTTGCACTCTATCGCTCAATGAAGATTGTGCTGTAATCAAATGAATGATTGCCCTTGTCAAAGCTCACACCACTTAATCTTCTGGCTCTCTGGTTGTTACTCTAATTCCGCCATGGGGCAAACTAATGAGTTTCACTCCATCATCGCTTTCTAACACTGTCACAGCGCTCGCCTGACGACTCATATCGTTATTCTTAACAAGCTCAGTGTTTAGCGCCCTGTTAACGTCTTGCTGTATTGCAAGCGGCTTATCACTTGTCTCTGCTTTATGTTTTAACGTCTTATTTACTGAACGAGTCTCATCAAGATGACTTGTTGGCTGAGCTGGTGTCTCTGGCTTAACTCTTGTTGCTTGCGTAAGTTGCTTAACTTGTGTTGCTTGCGTAACTCCTGGCCCTATGGGTAAAACCGTTGACTCACCTTGCAGTGCCTTATCGACAAAAGACTGTACAAAATGTGGATTTTCAGCCATCCAGTTAGCCATCACTTCAGCCTGTTCATTGGGGACCATCAATAAGATTTGGCTGCTTTGCAGCTTCTGTACTTCATTGGTTAACAGTTTGTTTTTATGCTGAGATTCAAAGTAGAGTGAACCAAACGTAAAAGAGGCAATACTTAGCAAAAACATCAATAGCAATGACAGCGTATTCACTTCGCCCCGTTGCGCTATGATGCTTTTTCTTACGGCACTTTTTCTTTCGGCACTTTTTCTTACGGCACGTTGCCTCAAAGCCGCTTTAGCCATTAATGGTCTCTTTAATAATCGATTCAGCTATATGCTCTAACGCAATAGACTTAGTGGCGATGCCTGCCGCAGTTACTGCTTGCGGCATACCATAAACCACACAGCTAGCCTCATCCTGAGCCCACACTGTAGCGCCAATACCTTTAAGCATTCTGGCCCCTTCGCGACCATCTGCACCCATACCGGTTAAGACAACAGCAAGCACATCGCCGCCAATTACTTTAGACGCTGATGCGAAGGTAATATCGACACAAGGCTTATAATTCATATCGGCTTTACCCGCTATCACCTTAATTCTGCCGTAAGCCCCACCACGCTCTAGCATCATTTGCATGCCGCCAGGCGCTAAGTATGCGCAGCCAGGCTTTAGCTGATCGCCACTTTCAGCTTCTTTAACTTCAATCTTACACAAGCTATTAAGTCTGGTTGCGAACGTTGGCGTAAAAGCCGCTGGCATATGCTGAATAAGCAAAATGGGGTGCGGATAATTCGCAGGTAATTGAGTTAACACCTTTTGCAGTGCAACTGGCCCCCCTGTAGAGGTACCGATAAGTAATGCTTTATATTTTTTGCCACTACCACGAGTGATAACACTTGCTCGACTGGCGGGCCTTTCAAGTGTGCTTGCAGCGGTTGTAGTTGTAACGGCTGAGCGAGAAAGGCTCGATGAACTACGGTTCCTATCCGCGGCTCTCTCATTACTAATACTACTAGTAGCACTAACACCGCTAGGCTGAACTCTGTCATTGCCAGACAATGGACGAGCAATCGGCCTAAATAAACGTCGACGACCTAACGCACGAATTCGTTGCTGCAATAACGCTATCGCGTCATCTTTATTACTGGCGATATCTTCAAAGCGTTTTGGTAAAAAGTCTAAAGCACCCGCGTCTAATGCTTCCAATGTGGCTTTAGCGCCATCATGGGTCAGTGATGAAAACATTAAGATAGGAATTGGCTTGCTCGCCATGATCTGCTTTACCGCAGTGATCCCATCCATAACAGGCATTTCGATGTCCATGGTGATCACATTCGGATTCAACTCTGCAGCCATCTTCACGGCCTCAGCACCATTACACGCGGTACCCACCACCTCAAGCTCAGAGTCTTGACTCACTATTTCGCTAACACGTCGTCTGAAAAAACTCGAATCATCAACGACTAAAACTTTAATGCCCATTTAAATCCCTATACCGCACCACTGGCTCGCTCAATGCTGTATGTAAAAAAGGGAATAACAAGGCAATGCCTGTTATTCCCTATGCTAACCCGTGTTAGCTCCTGTTACGTGCGTAATGCTTTAGTAGGCCCGGTACATCTAAGATCAGCGCTATACCACCATCAGAGGTAATGGTCGCACCAGCCATGCCCGGCGTACCATGCAGCAATGTGCCTAGTGGCTTTATCACCACTTCTTCTTGGCCAATGAGTGAATCAACCACAAAACCAATTTGCATCGTACCTAGTTGGACAATAACCACATGGCCATGCTGTTTGTCACCGTGCCTAAAGCTCAATGCCTTGCGAGATAACCATTGCTCAAGGTAAAACAGCGGTACAGCTTTATCACGAACAATCACCGTCAACTGACCGTCAACCACATTGGTCTTAGTCAAATCTAAGTGGAATATTTCATTCACGCTCGACAAAGGTAAAGCAAAGACTTGCTTGGCGACTTCAACCATCAGGGTCGGCATAATCGCTAACGTCAATGGCACCTTGATTTCAAGACGTGTGCCTTTACCCAGTTGTGAACCAATATAAATCGAACCGTTCAGCTGGGTAATACGGGTCTTAACCACGTCCATTCCCACGCCACGACCCGAAATATCAGAGATCTCAACTTTAGTTGAAAATCCTGGGGCAAAAATAAGGTTATAAGCTTCTTCATCGCTCATGCGTGCAGCGGTATCTTCATCGAGTACGCCGCGGCTAATAGCAATGCCTTTGAGCTTTTCTGGATCCATACCTGCACCATCATCCTCAATTTTAAGCAGGATGTGATCGCCTTCTTGGCTAGCAGATAATGTAATTGTACCTGTGCGTGCCTTGCCATTCGCCTCACGAGCATCAGGCATTTCAATACCATGATCGACCGAGTTTCTGACTAAATGGACTAAGGGGTCGGCTAACGCTTCAACAAGGTTTTTATCCAGATCGGTATCTTCACCGATCATAACAAGATCAATCTCTTTATTTAGGCTTCGAGCTAAGTCACGAACCACTCGAGGAAAACGCCCAAAGACTTTCTTAATCGGCTGCATGCGAGTTTTCATCACCGCGCCTTGTAGATCGGCAGTGACCAGGTCAAGGTTAGCTAAGGCCTTTGACATCTCTTCATCTTCACGTGCCACGCCAAGGCTCAATAATCGATTACGGACTAATACCAGCTCTCCGACCATATTCATGATCTGATCAAGCCTTGAGGTATCAACTCGTACTGTTGTTTCGGCTTGGGGCGCATTATTGCCAGCTGGCTTTGGGGCGACTTTAGCTGCAGGTTTAGGCTCTTGTTTAAGCTCTTGTTTAAGCTCTTGTCTAGCTTCGGGCTTAACAGCTGATACCTGCTGCGAGGTCGTTATTGCCTGTACAACTGGCTCAGATTGACTCGCTTTATGCTGCTGTGACGCGCCATGGCCAATTTCAGCAACACTATTTTTAACAACACTATTTTCAGCAATATTGGTCCCTTTACCTGGACCTGTACCAGAGCCATGCAGCTCATCAAGTAAGCGTTCAAATTCGTCATCAGTAATTTCATCTGAATCGACATTAGAGCCGCTTGTCTCAATAACCGCAGGCGCTGCCGACTGAACTTTAAACTGACCAGAGCCATGTAACTCATCAAGTAAAGATTCAAATTCATCATCAGAAATGTCATCAGATGATGATAAGGATGGTGCAGCAGTAGATTCAGCTGACTGACCAGGACCGTTACCCGAACCATGGAGTGCATCAAGCAAGGCTTCAAATTCGATATCATCAATATCATCGATACTGCCGCCTGTTGCCGACACTTGTGCAATCGTTTCAGATCCTGGAGCTTGTGCAACGAAATCTACACCTTCAACCACAGAAACTGAGTCTGCAACAGCGGTGATAGTAGGCTCTAGGGCTGCTGAGGCTTGAGCCGCTGTCTCGGCCATTTCAGATGCTAGCAATTCACCCGCGCTTAACGTTTTAAGCTGAGCTAATAGCGCTGGTTCTGCTGGGGATTGAGTTTGCCCTGCTTGAGTTTCAGCAAACATTGAGTTGATTGAGTCTACAGCCTGTAAAATGACATCCATCAAATTAGCAGAGACTTCACGTTTTCCTGTGCGCAGTAAATCGAAGGTATTTTCTGCTTCGTGGCAGACATCGACCATAGGTGCTAAACCTAGGAACCCTGCGCCACCTTTCACCGTATGAAAACCGCGGAAAATAGCATTCAATAAATCGGTATCATCAGGATTATTTTCTAACGCAACTAATTGCTCTTGTAGAAGCTCTAATATTTCACCAGCTTCGATCAAAAAGTCCTGCAGTATCTCTTCATCAACATCAAAGGACATTCTCTGACTCCCTTAAAAACCTAAACTCGAAAGCAGATCGTCAACTTCATCTTGACCTGTCACCACGTCCTGGCGGTGCTCTGCATTCATAATAGGACCTTCAGCTTCAACATTTAGCTTTGGCTTGTCGTCAACCGCGTTTGCAGGTTGCTCACCAAATACTGTCAACATCGACACTAAGCTATTCTCAACTTCTCTAACGAGTTCAATCACTCGACGGATCATCTGTCCGGTTAAGTCTTGAAAATCTTGTGCCAATAAAATTTGATTAAGAAGTTCTTTTACTCGGCTTGCATCCGACTCGCTTCTTTCTACAAATTGTTGGATATCGTGGCAGAGTGTTTTAAATTCATTTAGCGGCAACTCGCGACGCATTAGCTTGTCCCAAGCGGGCTTAACAGCTTGAATATTTTCACTTAATGCACTTGCAAGAGGTAAGCACTCTTCCACAGCATCCATGGTTTTATTTGCCGCTTGCTCTGTCATATCGATGACATAAGTCAAACGCTCTTTTGCATCTGGGATCTCAGTATTGGCTAATTCAATTAAACGACTATCAAATTGAAAGTCAGAAATAGCACTGTGAAGTTGACGGGTTAAGCGCCCGACTTCATCAAAAAGATCTTTTTGAATGGGCGCAGAAATTTCTCTAACCAATTCATCCGCTTTTTCCTGCTCTCCCTGACTAAGAAGTGCAACTAGACTCTCTGCTTGTTCAAGAGTAATCAGCCCTGACAATTGTTGCTGCATTGCTCATCCCTGCTTAGCCGAGGCGTTCAAAAATTTTATCGAGCTTTTCTTTTAGTGTGGCTGCGGTAAATGGCTTAACGACATAGCCGTTAACGCCTGCTTGAGCGGCAGCAATAATCTGCTCACGCTTAGCTTCAGCGGTCACCATTAATACAGGAAGGTGTTTCAAATTATCATCGGCACGAATGGCCTTTAATAGGTCAATACCTTGCATGCCAGGCATGTTCCAGTCAGTTACAACGAAATCAAAATCGCCTTTTTGTAACATAGGTAAAGCTGTAGAACCGTCATCTGCTTCTTGAGTATTGTTAAATCCCAAGTCACGTAACAAGTTCTTAATGATACGTCTCATTGTTGAAAAATCATCAACAACAAGAATCTTCATATTCTTGTCCAAAGTTTCCTCCGCGGAGCGCGCCTAAAATGCGCAAGTAATGTGGTATCAATTATTATGATTTTATTCTTGTGTCCAATGCTTGAGTTTACCCTTGAGCCTGAGCATCGCCTGACTATGGATCTGGCTAACTCTAGACTCACTGACCTCAAGAATGGCCCCAATCTCTTTTAAATTCAATGCTTCATCGTAATATAGCGACAACACCAGCGCATCTCTTTCTGGTAGTAATTTAATCGCTGCAACGAGCGCAGAATGAAACTGTATTTCCGCGAGCGACTCGTAAGCATCATCTTCGTGGTCGTCAGCTTGATTCAAACCTTCAACGGCCACGCCTAAATCTTCTATACCAACAACTTTGCCCACTGATACGTCGTTTAAAATGCTGTAATACTCATCGAGTGGCATCTCTAACCGCTCGGCGATTTCGCTATCTTGAGCATCACGTCCTAACTCTTGTTCAAGTTCATCAATCACTTGAGCCACGCGGCGCTGATTGCGGTGTACCGAACGTGGTACCCAATCGCCGCGTCTAATTTCATCTAACATTGAGCCACGAATTCGAATTCCGGCAAAGGTTTCGAACTTGGCGCCTTTACTACCATCAAAGTTTGATGACGCTTCGAGTAGCCCCATCATGCCGGCCTGCAACAGATCATCTAGCTGAACTGATGCTGGCAAACGAGCCAAAAGATGATGGGCTATTCTTTTTACAAGCGGTGCATACTGTTCAACGATAGACGTCTTATTATCAAAACGAGTATACGCAGCCGCTTTATTCACCCGATTTATCCTCTTGATAATCAGGACGTTGAACTAAACGCTCAACGAAAAACTCTAAGTGACCACCAGGTTGAGACGGTACTGGCCAGCTCATAATTTTATTTGCCAGCCCTTGATAAGCAATGGCTGCTGGTGACTTAGGAAAAGCCTCAACAATCAATTTTTGCTTACGTACCGACTTACGTAAATTTTCATCAAACGGTACCGTGGCGACCAGCTCTAACGCGACATCAAGGAACCTGTCGGTTACCTTGCTTAGCTTGGCGAAAAGCTCCATGCCTTCTCGTAAGCTACGCACCATATTCGCTACAATCTTAAAGCGGAACACACCGTGCTCACGACTTAAGATTTTGATCAGCGCATAGGCATCGGTAATTGAGGTCGGTTCATCACAAACCACAATTAATACGTCTTGTGACGCTCGAGAAAAGCTCAATACCATATCTGAAATACCGGCAGCGGTATCAACAATCAAGATATCAAACTGAGTTCTCATTTCGCTAAAAGCGCGAATAAGGCCAGCATGCTGTGCTTGAGTCAGTTCCACCATTGCCTGAGTACCTGAGGTGGCTGGAATAATTCCAATCCCTTTCGGTCCTCGAAGGATCACATCATCTAATTCGGCCTCTCCCGACAAAACATGAGATAAATTTCGCTCAGCACGCAAACCTAACATCACATCGACGTTCGCTAGACCTAAATCCGCGTCCAATACCAGTACACGTTTGCCCTTTTCGGCTAACGCAACCGCGGTGTTAATAGAGACGCTGGTTTTGCCCACGCCACCTTTACCACCTGATACGGCGATTACTTTTACTTTTTCATTATTTGGCTGATTCATCATACGTAAACCGCTTGCTTGATCCGGAGTCATGGCTTCACTCAAATGCATAGGTCATTTCTTGCGACCCTTCAATATTATGTAATGGTTCTATAGGTTTGTTATCTAATGCAGCTAATGCGCGATTGGCTAACGATAATGTATCAGCCACCTGCATATCTTCAGGAACTCTTTGTCCGTCCGTTACATAACTTAAAGGCAACCCACTTTGAATCAAGACGCTTAACGCAGGCGCTAACGATATTGATTCATCTAATTTTGTTAGTACTGCACCCGAAAGTGGAATACGTGTAAACTGTTTTACTGCATCTTCTAATACTCGACGCTGTCCCGTGGCAGACATTACCAGATAACTGCGTATTGGTAATCTGCTATTTGCGGCTAAACTGTCGAGTTGCTGGAATAAACGCTGATCTCTTTGTCCCATCCCCGCTGTATCAATCAAAACGAGCTTACGATTTCTAAATTGATAGAGTATTTGTTCTAACTCATTAAAATCATGAGCCTGTTTTACAGGGCACCCCATTATTTTGCCATAAGTTGCCAATTGCTCAAAGGCTCCAATGCGATAATGGTCAGTAGTAATGAGCGCAACTTGATCTGAGCCGTGATAAGCCGCAAAACGCGCCGCTAATTTAGCCACTGTCGTTGTCTTACCCACACCCGTTGGGCCAACAAATGCAACCACGCCACCTTGGCGTACAATATCATCGCCTTGGTTATCGAGTAAGTTGGCTAAGCTACGCGGCAAAGAGGCCACTAACTCTGCTGGAGAGTAATGTTCACTAAGGCTCGATAGCTTCTTTGCTATCGCGGGAGAGAACTCAGCCTCTAGCAGCTTGCTCTCAAGCATTGCTCCTACAGGATCGACCCGCTTTTTCTGTTCGACCATCAAGCTACTCACTTGATGCGTCAATAAATTACGAATTGACGCTAACTCTTCTTTCATCGCGTCAAATTCGGCACTGTTGTTCTGTTTGCTGCCATTAAAACTGTCTGGCGCTCGATGAGGCGTAAACTCTGCTTTCGCAGGTTCAGACGGCTTCACTTGTGCTTGCAGTCCTTTAGCCCATTCAGGCATATC
Source organism: Shewanella sp. 0m-8 (assembly GCF_052977265.1). NCBI lineage: Bacteria > Pseudomonadati > Pseudomonadota > Gammaproteobacteria > Alteromonadales > Shewanellaceae > Shewanella > Shewanella sp. 0m-8. Next base: position 8,348 of record NZ_JBRIMB010000004.1, read on the forward strand.
AAGATTGTCACTGCGCGTTGACGGCGTTTGTTGGCTAATACGACTTTGCTGACGCTCTAATAATGCCTGCAAAGAATCTGGCGCTGGCGTTGATTGAGCGCGACTTTCAGCTTTTACGTTGGCCGCTCTCATATTCGGCTGCGCGCCACCTAAGGTCACCCTCTCTTCCGCAAGATCGGTAAACATAGCAGCAGAAGGTTTAGCCTCTGCAATTTTTGGCTTAGGCTCGTCATAATCGACTGCCGCAACAATCTCAATGCCACCGGTCACTTTCTTGTTTGACATGATGACAGCATCTGACCCCAAGGTTTCTTTAACTTGGGCTAGGGCCGAGCGCATATCTTTTGCTAAAAACCTTTTAATCTTCAATTATTCGACCTCTACTGACCCACTGCCGAGACGATGCGTATTTGCTTCTCGTCGGGGACTTCTTGATATGAAATCACCCGTAAATTAGGGATCGTATGCTTAACAAATCGCGATAACGTTGAACGTAGCATGCCTGACGTCAATAAAATTGCAGGCTGACCAACCATTTCTTGACGCTGCGTGGCGTCCACTAACGACTTCTGCATACGCTCTGCAAGGCTTGGCTCGATATTCGGACCATCGCCTCCCGTTGCCTGCATAGACTGATGCAACATTTGTTCCAACTCTGGCGCCAAAGTAATGACAGGGATTTCAAGCTCAGGTCCGCTGATCTCTTGCACTATCATACGTTTTAGGGCTATTCGAACCGCAGCAGTTAATACTTCGGTGTCGCTGCTCTTTGGTCCATATTCAAGTAACGTCTGTACGATGGTCTTCATGTCACGAATAGACACACCTTCATTGAGCAAGTTCTGCATCACTTTAACGACGCTGCCCAGTGGCATCACATCTGGAATAAAGCCATCAACCAACTTAGGCGAATGCTTACCAAGCATTTCAAGTAGTTGCTGAACTTCTTCATAGCCAAGCAGTTTGGCGGCGTTATTCGATAATAGTTGGCTGATGTGAGTGGCCACTACCGTTGAGGCGTCGACTACCGTGTAACCTAAGGTTTGTGCGTGCTCACGCATTTCGGGAGCGATCCACACCGCATCCAGACCAAAAGCGGGGTCTTTCGTTTCGATACCATCTAGCTTGCCATATACTTGCCCAGGATTAATCGCTAGCTCACAGTCATGACGAATTTCAGCTTCACCCGATGCCACGCCCATTAATGAGATCCGGTAAGCATTGGGGGATAAATCGAGGTTATCGCGAATGTGAACGGCTGGCACCAGGAAGCCTAGCTCTTGTGAGAGCTTCTTACGCACGCCTTTAATGCGTCCAAGCAGCTCGCCGCCCTGACCTTTATCCACTAATGGAATTAAGCGGTAACCCACTTCTAGGCCAATGGTGTCAACATGCTGTACATCATCCCAACTCAGCTCTTTTGGCTGCGAGTCGCGAGGCTCAACAGGACCTGTTTTTGCCAGCTCCAGTGCGCGCTCTCGGTCTGTTTGTTGTTTTTTCTTAATGAAGTAAGCGCCCGCGCCAGCTGCCGCTGCACATGATAAGAACACCAAATGTGGCATACCTGGCACAATGCCCATCACGAACATCACGCCTGAAGCGATGGCTAGCGCCTTGGGACTGTCAAACATCTGCCCCATAACCATTTCGCCCATATCACCGGATTCATTTTGACGCGTTACCATCAAAGCCGCGGCAATAGATAAGAGTAGACCGGGGATCTGCGCCACTAGGCCATCACCAATCGTTAATAGGGTATAAATTTCAACTGCCGCAGAGAAAGATAAATCATGCTGAGCGATACCAATAATAAAACCGCCCACAATGTTAATCACAAGAATTAATATACCGGCGACCGCATCACCTTTTACAAATTTTGACGCACCGTCCATGGCACCGTAAAAGTCGGCTTCACGGGTCACTTCAGCGCGGCGAGAACGCGCTTCTTCTTGCGTTAATAAGCCAGCGTTTAAGTCGGCATCAATCGCCATCTGCTTACCTGGCATGGCGTCTAGGGTAAAGCGAGCACTTACCTCAGATATTCGCCCCGCGCCTTTTGTCACAACGGCAAAGTTGATAATAATAAGGATTAAAAACACGACTAGACCAACGGCATAGTTGCCACCAATCACCACAGAGCCAAAGGCCTCAATCACCTTACCTGCCGCGTCACCACCATTATGGCCTTCAAGCAGGACCACACGCGTTGAGGCAACGTTCAGTGCAAGCCTGAGTAGGGTTGCCACCAGCAAAACGGTAGGGAATGCAGCAAAATCTAGCGGTCTGTCGCTGTAAATGGCAACGAGGAGTACCACGAGTGCCAGTGCGATATTGAAGGTAAAAAGGATATCGAGCAGGAACGCGGGCATAGGTAAAATGATCATAGCCAGAGCGGCTAAAACCAATAACGGCGTACCAATACCTTTTAAATGCGCAGGCTTTATCTGTTTTAATTGGCCTAGACTTGCTTTAAGTTCCATTCACCCTGAGTCCGATCTTTGACGTCTAACGCCAATACAGCAAATACTGTACCAATTATTTTTATAAGAATTGTCGCGACTATAACCTGAAAGCGACTAGCAAAGAATATCTGACGTTGCGAGTGGTTGATTTTTGGGCATAAAAAGGACTTTAATGTTTTAATTCATCTGGGATCGGCTGTTTAATTGGAACAGGATTAGGACGCCTGCCCTTGCCCTTTTGGTATTGTCGTAATTGGAATACATAAGCAAGCACCTGAGCCACTGCAGTGAATAACCCTTCAGGGATCTCTTGGTCAATTTTAGTAGTATGAAAAATAGCACGTGCCAGTGGCGGAGCTGAGACTATTGCCACGTCGTGCTCTCTAGCAATTTCTCTGATTTTAAACGCCACTTCATCCACGCCTTTTGCCACCACAAAGGGGGCCGTAGAACGTGTCGCATCGTATTTAACCGCCACGGCGTAATGCTCAGGGTTAACAACAATAACGTCGGCATTGGGCACTTCCCCCATCATCCGCCTTTGAGACATCTCGTGTTGTAACTGACGAATGCGTCCTTTCACCTCTGGCTTTCCTTCGGTGTCCTTGTATTCGTCTTTCACTTCTTGCTTGGTCATCTTTAACTGTTTGGCATGATTCCAAATCTGAAATGGCACATCAATAATGACGATCAGGAAAGTGGATGCGCAAAGTAAAATAAATATCCATACCACTATGTCCAGAGCATGGTAAATATTGCCTGGCAAGTGATCTTGCGACAGCATCAAAATATCATCTAAATAGAGGGTCAATAATAGATAGGCAGTAATGGCGACCACAGAGAACTTAGCAATACCTTTAGTAAGTTCAACCAAGGCTTGCACGCCAAACATCCGCTTAAACCCAGCCATAGGGCTCATTTTGCTGGCCTTGGGCATAAAAGCTTTAACCGAAAATGACATGCCACCAAGGGCGACATTACCTGCAAATGCGATTAAGGCTAAAAACGCAATAAAACCCATCAACGGGACTGCAAGTTCAGTGCCTACCATCCCCCAAACATTCATCATCTGATTGGTATCAAAAATCTCGTCACGACTCTGCGTAAATAACTTCGTCATGATGTTATGCATCGCCTGTGCGATATCGGGGCCAGTCATTAACAAGCCTACCGAAGCCGCGATCAGTACGGCAGAAGTTCCTAGATCTTTTGAGCGTGCAACCTGCCCTTTGTCTTTGGCCTGTTGCAACTTTCTGGAGGTGGCTTCCTCTGTTTTTTCTTGGCTACTATCGTTTTCAGCCATTTATAGCCGCCCTCCACCTTGTAACGTGAACACTATTGCTGATAGCCATTCGCCATAAAGCATGATTACAGCCCACCATCGGCGCGGCATTGCAGCTCAAGTACATTACAAAGTAGTAGCTGAACTTCACGCCACACTTCATCAAAATGCGTCATGATGGGTGACAAAGTTAACCAAAGAATAAACAAGCCTGCAATCATGGTGACAGGAAAGCCGATAGAGAAGATATTTAACTGTGGTGAGGCGCGCGTCATTACACCAAATGACAAGTTAATGGTGAGCAGCGCCACAATAGCGGATAGCGACATCGTCAAGGCTGCACCAAACATATAGCCCACAAATTCGGTAAATAGACGGTAACTCGCCAGACTTAACCCTTGCATAGACACCGGGATAGAATCAAAGCTGGCGATCACCATTTTTATCAATAACAGGTGACCATCTACCGCTAAGAAAATCATGGTGGTGAGCAGTAAGAAGAAGTTACTAATAACTGGGGTTTGTTGTCCCGAGCTGGGATCGACCATAGAGGCGAAACCTAGACTGGTCTGCATACCGATGATCTGACCGGTAAGGACAAAGGTCTGCATTAGCAATTGTGTGGCAAACCCCATCGCGACGCCAATAACAATTTGCTGTGCGGTGATAAAGGCTGCACTCAATGAAAATAGATCGATTGTGGGCATAGTAGGCAGTACTGGAGCGACAGCAACCGTAACGGCAACAGAGAGTAATAACCTTACTCTAGTGGGAGTCGTCGTTGCACCAAAGACGACCATCACCATAAACATGCTGGAAATTCGCGTTAAAGGCCACATGTAACCTGCGATGCCGTTCATGATGGTATCGAGCAAGATCTCCATAATTAATTCCGCGTATTCATTAAGAACTTGCTATACAGATTAATCATTACCTGTGAGCCGCTCTTTTTCACCATCGGGAAATAACAATCGATGTTCATAAGCACCTGTAAATAGTTAACCTATGACTTGGGGGATCATATCCACCATCTGGAAAAAGAAATCCATCATCATCTGAACCAGCATATGCCCCATTAACATGAGTGCTAATAACGTGGTCAGTAAACGAGGTAGAAAACTTAAGGTTTGCTCGTTAATGGACGTTGCCGCCTGAAAGACAGCCACGACTAAACCTATGATAAGACCAGGCACAATAATCATCGACACGATAATCACAATCACGGCCAGTGCTTCTCGAAAGATATCAATTAGTGACTCTGGACTCATGGCTTACCTACAATCCAAAACTGTTGGCTAAGGTGCCCATCACTAGGCTCCAACCGTCAACGAGTACGAATAACATGATCTTAAATGGCAATGATACAATCATAGGTGACAACATCATCATACCCATGGCCATTAAGATACTGGCTACCACCAAATCGAGCACCAAAAACGGCACAAACAACATGAAGCCGATCTGGAAGGCCGTCTTTAGCTCACTGGTAATAAATGCCGGAATAATGACGGTCATTGGAGCATCTTCTGGCTCAACAATGCCTTGATAACCCGAGATTTCAATAAATGTGTTTAGATCCGAGTTTCGAGTCTGGGCCAACATAAAATCTTTAAGTGGCCCTTGCCCGGTTGTAAAGGCATCTTGCAGCGGCATACCTTGCTCGATATAAGGCTTAACCGCTTGAACGTATATCTTGTCGAATACTGGCGACATAATAAAGAATGTCATGAACATACTGATGCCAATCAACACCTGATTAGACGGGGTCTGTTGTAAACCAATCGCTTGACGTAAAATCGACAGCACCACAATAATACGGGTAAACGAAGTCAACATGATGACCATCGCAGGAATGAAACTTAGCGCGGTCATTAATAGCAAAATCTGCATGGTCACAGAGTATTGCGTTGAACCATCGGCCCCCGTTGAGACCGTCACGGCTGGCAATATACCGTTTTCAGCAAGTGCAGTGGGTGCTATAAGAGTCAGCGCTAATCCGGCCAGAAGTAAAATCCACTTCATCATGATGACTTAGCTTGACGAAGTCGGCTGGCAAATGACTCGCCAGATATTTCAACAGGCTGCGCTAATTTATCAATGAGACTCACTTGCTGTTGTGTGACTCCAAGTAGATATTGTTGACCTGCAACCTCAACCAATACCAGTTTCTCTTTTTGCCCTAGAGGCGTCACAGCGATTGTTTTTAACACCCCTTGGCTACTGGGGACTAAGTTAAAACGTCTGACCAAATAAGCTAAGAAGAAAATTAATAGCAATACAAGGATCAAACCACCTACCATGCTTGAAAGCGTAGCGATGCTCGTTGGTGAAGCAGGTGTTTCAGCTTGAGCTGCCGCACTACTCACTCCGGCTAATACCAGTTGAAAGCTCATTAAACGTCCCTTTTACTTCAGCTTTTTAATTCGCTCTGTTTGGCTAATGACATCCGTTAGACGAATACCGAACTTATCGTTGACGACAACCACCTCACCATGGGCAATCAAGGTACCGTTAACCATCACATCAAGAGGCTCACCCGCGACCCTGTCGAGCTCGACGACTGAACCCTGATTTAACTGCAGTAAATTACGAATATTGATAAAACTACGACCGACTTCCATCGAAATAGTGACCGGGATATCCATAATCGCGTCGAGCTTAGATGCTTCTTCTTCACTTAACGGCGCACTATCGTTGTTAAACTCATCGAATTCAACAGCTTTAGCTTCTTCAATCGCTTGCTCAGCCATTGCTGAAGCCCAATCATCTGTATCTGTACTCATTTACCCTTCACCTTATATATCTGAACGTTCGCGCCCACGGCCTTTGTGGGTCACTAGCTGTAATTCTGTCTTAACCGTTTCTGGTCTTGGAATTTTTTCGCAAATCTTTAATGCTAAATTTTCTTTTGTTCTTCCCATCTTACAACGATAAGTCGGTAAATCTTCGACTTTCAAGATGATGTGCTCGGGCAGTTCAACCGGGATAACGTCACCCGCTTTAAACGCCAGAACTTCTCTTAGAGTGAGTTTATGCTCAACAATGGTCGCATCGATCCCCACATCAACATCCATGATTTCATCACGCAGTGCCTGTGACCAACGCATATCGGTATCTTGCGTATCACTTTGCACACCCGCATCGAGCAGTTCTCGAATAGGCTCAATCATCGAGTACGGCATTGTGATATGAAAATCACCGCCGCCACCGTCAACCTCGATATGAAATGAACTCACCACAACCACTTCAGTAGGGCTCACAATATTGGCCATTGCCGGATTGACTTCAGAGTCAAGATAATCAAACTGCACATCCATGACTGGCGCCCAGGCGTCTTTATAATCTTCAAAGATAATCTTTAGCAGCAGTTGTACGATACGACGCTCGGTAGGGGTAAATTCGCGGCCTTCAATCTTGGCATGAAAACGGCCATCACCACCAAAGAAGTTGTCTACCAGAATAAAAACGAGACGGGCTTCCATGGTGATTAACGCGGTACCTTTTAAAGGGCTAAAACGCACCATATTTAAACTGGTTGGCACGAACAGGGTATGGACATACTCACCAAACTTAAGCATTTGCACGCCGTTAATCGACACTTCTGCCGCACGACGCATCATATTAAACATGCTGATCCGCAAGTGCCGAGCAAAACGCTCATTGACGATCTCGAGCGTTGGCATACGACCACGTACAATTCTGTCTTGCGACGAGAAATCATATGAACGTGCATCGAGCTCATTGTCGTCAATAATATCGTCATCGACATCATCGACTCCGTGGAGCAGTGCATCAATTTCGTCTTGGCTTAATAAATCACTCACGATATCGCCTTTGCTTATATAAAATAATTACTTTTTTCACACAACTTATTGCATGACAAAACCGGTAAATAGGACTTTTTCTACCACTGTGCGGCCAGTTACGGGCTGCAGGGTATTTTGTACATTTCGCAGCGCTAACAGACGTAATTCATCCTTACCAGCAGGAGAGCTGAGCTTCTGGATATCAGCACCACTAAATGTGGTAAGCAGTGCATCTTCAATTAACGGAATATGCTTTTTAATCAAAGTGTCATCGTCATTACCACGAACCATTAATTGCACTTTAATTTCGACTAAGCGGGTTCGGCCATTATCTGGTAAATTGAACAAAAATGGTCTGGGCATAGCCGCATAAAACGCTTCTCCGCTTCTTGAGGCAGATTCAACAGCGGTATCGCCCGTACCTGCAACCTCTGCAACATCATCTGAGCGCAATAACATCCATGCTGTAATAGCGATAATGGTCATTAGCACCATAGCAATTGCGCCGAATAAAATGAGCTTCTTTTTACTGCGAGGCTCAGCGCTATCTTCTAGTTCTAATGTTGCTTCTTCTGCCATTTTTCTTCCCTAACTGGAGTGCAGAGCGACGTCATCACTCTTATCAATATTCTTAAGCCGCTATAGATTACCTGCTTATGCGTAATAATCTATACCTGATGCCGAACTTGTTGATAGATTTGACCTTGCGAGCAACTCTTCTGCTGAAATTTCATCCGTTTCGGCCATACCACTGTCATTTTTGCGGCCGTTTCCTTGTTCACCGTCGGTATTTCCACCGCCCCCTTGAGACACTTGGCCATCGGTTAACTGCATCCCTTGCTCTGCCAGCATCTCACGCAGCCTTGGCATTGCTTGCTCAACCAGATCACGAGTTTGATGCTGACTTACTTGAAATTGAACTTGAGTGGTATCACCTTGGACTTGAATGCGCACCATCATATGGCCAAGCTCTGGTGGATCTAGGCGAATTTCAGCATGTTGTACCCCGTTGCTAACCATGGTGATCAGCTGCTGATTCATCATCGGTGAGAAACGCTGGATCATCTGTTGCATTGGCGGTGTTTGTTCAGCACCTTGTTTCAATGACAATTGCAGCTGTGGTATTTCTTGACGCTGCGCTCCTGCTTGCTGCTGTAATGATTGCCCCTGCAAACCCGTTAACGCTTTAAGATCCTGAGCTGCGTCAGCACCGGTTAAACTTGCCTCTTGTCCCGTTTGCGATGACATCATTCGCACCGACAATTCAGCCGTTTTAAGTTGTTCGGTTGCAGCCAACTGATTAGTCATCGTTTGGCTGCTGGCATCGGCATTTTTTAGCTGCTCACCACTGGCTTTCTGTAATTGGGATTGAGACTGAGACTGTAATTGAGATAACCCGGCAAGCTCTTTACCGAAAATGTCGCGAGGCTCATTTTTCGTAATCGCGTCAGCGCTTTTTAGAGCAGAGTGAAGCGCCTCAGGGTCCGTTGCAATATTGGCAAGACCGGCTTTATCAGTCACTCCCGCTTGACCGGCTAGCCCAACCTCTTGCTGTTTTGGCTGCGAATTACCCCCCAAGTCGAGATTAACATTAGCCGTAACAGCAAACTCCGCTGTTAATTCGCCATTAGCATCTAAAATTTGGCTTTGCTGCAACAGCTTGTGTAACTCTGCGGCAGAAAGCTGAGTTAGCTCTTGCTCTGACAAGCCTGACTCTTGACTCAACGCCGTTAAGATATCGCCTGCAAGTTCGCTCGCTTCAAGCTCACTTGCTAATGTCTCTTCTGAAGTCGCTTCTGATGCCACTTGTAGCGGCAAGCTTTCGCCGTTGGCGGCAAGCTGAGCTTCACTACCAAAATTATTTGCAAGATTGATCTGGGCAAACACCTGGCTGACATCATCAGCAGCACTCTCAGCCTTGGCTTGTGCCTGAATGTTGCTTTCTGCTGTAATTTCTAAACTTGAACTCGCACTTGATGATTGCTTATCAACTGCTGAAGAAGCTGACTCTGCCTTAGTGTCAGTCTGTTTACCCGCTTTTTCCAGCGCAGCCGAAAAGCTACCAACTTCAGAATCACCTTCAGAGTTAGCCCTAGGTTTAAGAGATGGCTCCAAAGATTTATTGTTATTTTCAGTGGCCTTTTTACTATGTTCTGAGCCACTGAGTAAAATGTTGTTCATCTGCTGCATTACGTCTCCGTTAGGGTTAACTCATCAAACCGACCTACGAGGGAATATGTCAAAATATCGGCTGAATTGGGGCAGTCAACACAATAGAAAGCAATAATAGTGCCAAAAGCAAACGCAGCCTTTAATCGCTCGTTATTGCAGGGATACAGATCAATGAAGGGATAACCTAAAAGAGCCAATATTGCTCTATCAACAGTGAAATGAATGCTGTCAAAAAATGAATACTGAGCTCTCTAATTAGGAGCTCTTAATTACGAGCGCTTTAACACGAGCTCTGTATCAGGGATAAATGGGATTATTTAGGTGGGTAACTGCTGAGAATTAACGCTGCCGCTTACGGTAAAACTGCTGCGATGCAAATTCATCTACCATTTTTTGTTCGCTGCGTAATTCAGCAAGCTTGGCTTTTTCTGCTTTATTGGCGAGTAACAACTCCACCGCTTTACGCTTTTGTTGTTTCTCTTGCCAATATGCTTGGCGGTGTTGCCTTTGAGTATCGGCATCTTTCACCGTATTGACCTGCTGCACGATTGCCGCATCAATTTGACGTACGAATTGATGAAATTGGTGATAATGGCTGGCGCTAATGCTTTGCCCCTGTTGCTGCTCCATCTGTTTCATATAGTCGAGACGATAATTTTGCAGCGCTTCAAGCTGACTTTGACGTCTTTGCAGCTCAAGTTGCGCCGAGCGAAGCTGCAGTGAAGCCTGCTCTTCGGCATCTTGCGTCAGCTTAAGCACCATGTGCAGTGGATCGGGTTTAGTCATGATAGTCTACTCTGTTATTGCCTGAGCACTGATGAGCTAACGTCTGAGTGGCTAACACCTGAATGGCTAAGGTCTGAATGATTGAGGTCTGCTTAAAAGTTAAGCCTGACATTGCGCCCCCAATTGGCTCAGCATTAAGGTGCTACTATCAAACGTTATCGAGTCTTTCATGGTTTGCCTTAAAAACGCGTTCATCGCGGGTTGTAAGCGAATCGCATTATCGATGCGTGGATCGCTACCTTGGCTATAGGCACCAATGGAGATCAAATCTTTGTTTTGCTGATACAGAGAGTAAACCTGTTTAACTTTTCGCATCGCCTCTAAGTGCTCTGGACTGATAACCATAGGTGCGACACGGCTAATTGATGCTTCGATATCGATAGCCGGATAATGTCCTGAGTCGGCTAGGCTGCGTGACAATACGATATGACCATCGAGAATGGCTCTTGACGCATCGGCAATAGGATCTTGCAAATCATCGCCTTCAGTTAATACGGTATAAAACGCAGTAATTGAGCCTTGTTGACCGCCACCATTACCGGCTCGCTCAACCAATTTAGGCAGTTTGGCAAATACCGATGGCGGATAGCCTTTGGTTGCCGGCGGCTCACCCACAGCAAGGGCGATTTCACGTTGTGCTTGCGCATAGCGAGTTAAGCTATCCATTAGTAACAATACGTTATAGCCCAAATCGCGAAAATACTCGGCGATGCGAGTAGAGGTTTCACAAGCGCGAAGACGCATAAGCGGTGACGTATCGGCAGGTGCTGCCACGACAACAGATCGTGCACGTCCCTCTGGGCCTAAAATCTCTTCAATAAACTCTTTTACTTCGCGGCCACGTTCGCCCACTAACCCCACGATGATAATGTCTGCCGTTGTCCCGCGGGTCATCATTCCAAGCAGCACACTTTTACCGACCCCTGAGCCCGCAAACAAGCCCATACGCTGGCCTTTACCCACGGTCAACATGGCGTTAATGGCTCTTACGCCAACATCGAGTGGCTCACTAATGGCACGCCTTGTAAGTGGGTTAATTGCGGCAACATGGCTAGAGGCTCTTTGATCTGTTTTCAAGTTACCTAAGCCGTCGATGGGCTGACCGCTGCCATCGAGTACCCGCCCGAGAAGAGATAGGCCGACGTTTAATCCCGATTGCTCACCAAGTGGAGTCACTTTGGCTCCCGGCAGCACGCCACGCAACTCTTCGATGGGCATGAGGTACAGTAATTGATCGTCAAAACCTATGACCTCGGCAATGAGGCTACCCGCCATGGTTTCGATAGCGCATAGGCTGCCAACTGCAGCGCGGCACCCAGTGGCTTCTAAGGTTAAACCAACCACTCGCACCAGCTGGCCACTCGCTTCAACCACAAATGGATGGATTTTTTGCTGGTGTTGAGCCAGCTTATTGCGTAATTGGTGCTGACGGGTCGGCATGTTCACCTTAATTGCTTCAGTTACTTTAGTTGCTTCAGTTACTTTAGTGGCTTCCAGCAGGCACTTGCTCGCTGTGTTCTGTTATTTGGCTTTGAAGTTCTGCAGCTTGAGTCTGATTGTCTAGCACCGCGGCCTGATTATCAATCACTGCAGCCTGCTCACCTAAGGCTTGTTCCTGTGACGCATCAAGTACTTGCTCGTGAGTCGCGCGGTTAAGCTCTGACGTCATTGAGGCATGATAGTCGGCGTGTTGCTCAGCTTTATGTTGCCTTGCTTTAAGTAACGCTTCTTCTTGCTGCTCTTTCATCTGTAAAAGATCTTGTTGGTGCTTATCAAGGTCAGCAAAAACATGGCCAATACGGGTTTCTACCGTCATATCAATATGACTTCGAACACTGTCAATAATACAGTCACCAGGGCTTAGACTTGGATCGGCTTCTATTCCCCAGCGGTTTCGTTCTAACTGGGCTTGAGTGTATAACTCGCCAATTAAGGCTTCATCGCTTGGAGTGACACGAATATTGACTCTTTGCTCTTTTATCGGCAAAGAATCAACACCTTGGCGTAGTGCCGATAAAATATGCTCAGGGTAAGTCTTAAGCTCATGGCCTATTACGGCCTTGGCGAGCGTCATCGAGGTGGCGAGCAGTTCTTTTTCAATTTCAGTATCTAATAATGCTAATGGCGCTTCGAACTGACTCACTAGACTTTCAAAACGTTGCAGTTGTTCGGCTGCCGTTTTTAGCCCTTCTTCGTAGCCTTGTTGCTGGCCTTGAGAATAGCCTTCACCATGGCCCTGCTCTAATCCTTGTAAACGCCCTTTTTCAAGGCCTTCACTAAAGCCTTTATCCATCCCCTCACTAAAGCCTTCTTGCTCTGCATGAGCACGAATATCTTCAATCTCACTTAAGGTTGGCGGCAAAATAACTTCTGACTCAATGGGATCGTCAACCTGTATTTGCAAGCTGTTACGACCAAACATATTCAGCGAGGAGGGATTAATTTCTTGCCTAACTTCAGGCAGTTCCCAATGGGAAAATTCGTCAGTCGTATTCACACTGGCGCCTTGAGGCTCTTTAGGTTCTGTCATTATAGAAACTCTTCACCGCCTCCGCCGCCAAGCATGATCTCTCCGCTATCACTCAAACGACGAGCAATAGATAAGATCTCTTTCTGAGCGACTTCAACTTCACTGATCCTGATTGGGCCCATTGCTTCTAGGTCATCTCTAAGTAGCTCGGCTGCGCGTTTAGACATATTACTGAGTAGCTTATCTTTCAGCTGTTCATCTGCACCTTTAAGTGCCTTCATCAATACGTCTTGCTGTACTTCTCGTAGCAATACTTGAATGCCGATATCATCGACATCGCTTAGGTTTTCAAACACAAACATCAAGTCTTGGATCTGCTGCGCCATCTCTTCATCAGATTCGCGCATTGTTTCCATCAAGTGACTTTCAACCCCAGTATCGAGGTAATTCATGATATTGGCTGCCGCCTTCAAGCCGCCCATCTTAGCGGCTTGCGCCCCGCCTTGACCGGCAAACTGTTTCTCCATGATGTCGTTAAGCTCTTGCAGTGCAGCCGGCTGAACCTCTTCAAGGTTAGCAATACGCATCATCAAATCTAAACGGGTATTTTCTGGGAACTGGGCGAAAATCTCAGCCGCTTGATCAGGCTCAAGATAAGATAAAACAATAGTTTGAATTTGCGGGTGCTCATTTTGGATAATGGTGGCAACTTGACGCGCGTCCATCCACTTAAGTGAATCAAGACCTTTGGCACCACTGCCCATAATAATCTGTTCGATTAGGTTACCCGCTTTGTCTTCACCTAATGCTGCTGTTAGCGCCTTACGCACAAACTCTTCGCTATTAAATCCAATCGATGAATACTTTTGAATATCATCTAAAAATAGCTTGTGAACACCAATGACCTTCTCTTGACCAAAGTCTTTCATCGCTGCCATTGCCATACCGACCTTTTGCACTTGCTTTGGCTCTAGATGCTTTAAAATCGATGCCGCATCACTTTCACTCAGGCTTAGCAGTAAAATGGCGGTCTTCTCGATACCACTTAAGTCACTGGGCTTAAAGCCAGGCGCCGTTTTCGCTTCTACACTAATATCATTTGTCATCTTCAAGTAACCAGTTTTTCACAACTTGTGTCGATAGTTCAGGCTCATTAGCCACCAGTGCGCGGATCGCTTTGATCATATCATCGTCTTTGTGCAGGTTCGGGATCATAATAGAACCGTCATCAGCATAACTGTATTCCGCTTCAGGGCGCTGCAACATGCCTAAGGTATCTGCAGCGTATTGATCTTCAATTTCTGCTAATTCACCACCTACCGATGGCTCATCCGGCATGTTGACGCTATCTGGGTATACTAATTTTTTCAGCATTGGGCGCACTACAGCAAGGATCAAGACCAAAACCACTAATGCTCCCAGTACGAGCTTTATCACACGCCAAAACCAAGGTTGCTCCCACAATTGAGGCGCTGGAGCGGCCTCGATAAGCTGATCCATAAATGGCACGGTAACCACTTCAATCACATCACCGCGCTGGGTATTAAAACCGACAGCACCTTCTAGTAAGCGGCGGATATTGGCAAGTTCTTGCTCATTCCGCGGCACCCGGTTAACACTGCCATCTTCTGCCATTGGCGCATTTTTAAAATCAACAGCCACGGAAACACTGACACGACGTAGTGTGCCAATTTGCTGACGAGTATGGCTAATAGTGGTATCGAGTTCGAAATTACGTGTCGCCTCTTTGTGGCTACTACCCGATGTTTGCTTTACCGATTCTGTTGCATTAACTTCCTGAGGAATATCTGATGCCATTGGAGGTTGATTTGATAAGGCGCCAGGGATCCCGCCACTAATGCCGCCATTGGAATTGTTCTCTACAACCATCTCGCTTCTTAATGCTGGTAAGTCTGGATTATAGCGCTTGGCAGTTTGTTCAACCGCGGTAAAATCCATGCTGACATCAACTTGAGATGTGAAGTTCTCAGGACCTAAGATTGGCATCAGAATCGACTCAACTTTATTGCGATATTCTGATTCTTTCTGCTGAACAATTTCAAGCTCACGTCGAGCAATAGCTGATACGCCGTCTTGACTGCCAGAATTAAGTAAGCGGCCGTTAGCATCGGTCACGGTGACTTTATTGGGCTCAAGGTTATGCACCGCAGAAGCCACGATATCGACAATGGAGTCGACTTCTTCTTGAGCTAAACCACTGCGCCTTGTACTCACTACAACCGTTGCACTAGGTTTTGAACGGTTTCTAGCAAATACGTTTTCTTTCGGTAAGGCTAGAATCACTTTTGCGCGGGTCACGCTTTTTAATTCTTCGATGGTACGGGCAAGATTTTGTTCTTGGCTGTGCTTTAAGCGCGCTTGCTCCATACGCTGACTGACGCCAAAGCCACTATCTTTAGATAAGAAATCATCTTTATTCGCAGCACTATCTAAGCCTTCACGACTTAAGATCATCTTTACATCTTGATACTTATCCTCGGGCACTTTAACCACGTCCCCCTGGATCTCATATTTCACCTGATTTTTGTCTAAAACATCAAGTACCTGCACCATTTCAGCGGTACTCATCTGCCCTAGGGGGCGATATTCGGGTTCTTGAGCCCAGATCATCACAAAAACAGCTAAGGCTAGACAGATAGCAAGCGCCAAAATCATCGTCACTTGGCGTAACATATCGACGCCACCTAAGGACCCCATTAAGCCAGGCTTATGTTCTTCTTGAACACCTGATGTTTGCGGGTTGGTTGCTAAACCAGAACCTGTACCTACGACCATTTCTGTACTCACTATTGCACCCTGTTTCTACGTAATAACGGCCTAAACAGGCATACTCATAATTTCTTTATAAGCTTCTACGAGCTTATTGCGCACTTGCACGGTTGCTTCAAAAGCAACGCTTGATTTTTCTCTAGCGATCACGGTATCAGATAAAGTGACTGTGGTATCTCCCATATCGAGCCGAGTGGCGAGATTAGCAGCATTTGATTGAAGTTCGCTTACATTTCCAACAGCTTGCGACAGCAGCTGACCAAAATCACTACCTGAAGTATTTTGAACCTGGCGCGCAATGCCCGTTTGAATGCTTGAAGTACCAATTTGACCATTAAGTGATTGCATCTCTTGCAGTAATGAATTCGCACCAATTTGCATACTTAGCTCCCATGTCGTTTTCTTGACGAAAATGTTGATATAGCGAGATAAAGCAAATAGCTTGCCAGTTTGTAAAAAGAAGGGGAAGTGCCAAGAAGGACGCTACGCTGCGAGGACGTGACTGCGTCACTTCGAGAGCGCCACTTCGTGACTTCTAGGGAACGAGAAAAAGCCAAGACGTTAAAAACAGAGACGGGAAAACAATAGACGAACGGCCTGCGGCCTTACAGCACGTGACTATTTGATTTAATTGAATGTCACTACGGAACGCTTCGCTTACGCAAAAGCCCTAAAAGATTAAAGCGACGGCATAAATAAACCTATGCAAGCTTTTGACTCAGCTTGTGCTTTCCTAGGACCTTTCTTAGTTTTCCTAGCACCTAGGCCCTGCTTTTCCGTCAGTAAGCCTGCGCACGTTCCGTCTTCCGTGAGCGAAGCGTTCGTCTTAGCTTTTAAGCAGGTATTTGAATTCCTGAGTCGCGCATTTTTGCCATCTTATAGCGCAGCGTTCTGGCACTGATGCCAAGTTTTTCAGCAACTAACTTTCGACTGCCATTACATTGAGTCAAGGTTTCTAAAATAATCACATGTTCTTGTGCTTTAAGCTCATCACCTAAACCTTCAAGCTCTGCGGGTTTATTAACAACTAAAGGTGTGCTTTCAGGGTTAAAATCTAATTCTACTGAATCGATAATAATGTCTGCTGCCGTTATTTCTTTTGCAGTGCATAGAATCAAGGCTCTTTGAATTACGTTATCAAGCTCTCGCACATTGCCAGGCCAGCGATGAGTCAATAAACGTCGTGATGCGCATTCGCTTAATTCGGGTAACTCACTGTAATTAGCAATCAATGCATGACGTTGCAGTAGATGCCTTGCCAAGGGCAAAATATCGGCTGGACGTTGATTAAGTGAAGGCCAGGTCAGCGGGAATACGTTGATACGATAATACAGATCTTCTCTAAACTCGCCCGATGTTGCCATGGCTTTTAAATCACGATTAGAAGTAGCAAGCACCCGAACATCAAGCTTTATCGTTTTACGCCCGCCTAAACGTTCAACTTCGCGCTCTTGTAGTACACGCAACAGTTTTGCCTGCAGCCCCACCTCCATCTCAGAGATCTCATCGAGTAATAAGGTGCCACCTTGTGCTTGCTCAAACTTACCTGGACACGCTTGATAGGCGCCAGTAAACGCTCCTTTCTCGTAGCCGAACAGGGTAGCCTCGAGCATATTTTCAGGGATTGCTGCGCAGTTAATCGCCACAAATGGCTGCTCGGCGCGTTGACTATTTTGATGAATATATCGAGCCAACACCTCTTTACCACAGCCACTTGGTCCCATAATCATCACAGATGCATCAGAGGCCGCTACGCGCTGCGCCAGAGCCAATAAGGCCAAGCTCTTTTCATCAGCCACAATCGGTGTGCCTTCAGCAGCCTTTGCCGGCATATAGCGAGAAACTTGATTAACTAATACTTCGGCAGAAAACGGCTTTGATAAATAATCCACCGCACCCAACTTCATTGCATTAACAGCATTATCGATAGTTGCATAAGCCGTCATTAACAATACTGGAACTTTAGGATGGTGCTGCTGTAAGTAATTAAGCAGACCTATCCCACCGACGCCTTCCATCTGCACGTCACTAATAACCATATCAAAGCGTTGGCTTTTTAAGGTCAAAATGGCTTCTTCGGCACTGCCAACATCGACGCAATCATAATGAGCTAGCATCAAGGTATCGAGTAACGCTTCGCGCAGTGATGCGTCATCTTCTACCAGTAACAACTTACCTTCAGACATGCTGGCTCTCTCCTAGTACTTGCTCATTTTTGATGGTTGTCAGCAATGGAAACTTCAATGAAGCTGTGCAGCCATTGCCCGGGTGGCAACTAAACTGCATCTTTCCACCATGGTTACTCACTACCGACTGCACCACGGCTAAACCTAAACCTGTACCTTGAGATTTGGTAGTAAAAAAAGGTTCTAATACCTTTTGTTGCATAGCCGCATCCAGCCCCTTGCCATTGTCGATGACATCAAGGTGTAGAGCCGTATTAGTATCAAATGCATGTAACGTGATTTGGTTTGCGCCCGCTTCGATACTGTTCATCACTAGATTATTGATTGCTGAACACAAAGCGGCATCATTGGCTCTAATTTTTTGCTTTGATTCATTATTAAAAACCAACTTACAAGCCTTTTGCTCTGCGATTGGCTGGCAATTACTCAACACGTTATCAACCACTTCTTCAAAAACAATAATATTATCAAGTTCTTGCTGACGTCCTTTTGCCATTAACAGCATATCGTTGACCTGATGTTCTAACTCATTAAGTCTATCGACAAGCTTACCTTGAAAGCGCTTTCTAGCATCATCAGATATCTTGGTGCTTGCAAGATTAGAGGCATACAGCAGTGCTGCACTTAACGGCGTTCTGACTTGGTGAGCAAGAGTTGCCACCATTTTACCTAACGCTGATAACCGTTGTAGATGGGACAGATTTTTTTGCAGCAATCGCGTTTCAGTTAGATCCGTTAACACAATTAACTGCCCAGGCTCTGGTGTTAGCGGAGTAATAGCAAGCTTAACTCTACGACCGTTTCGTAAAGAAACCTCATGGCCATCATCATCTTGGGGTGAAAAAGCGCGATTTATTATTTGTAGCCAACGTAAACCTTCAAGCGGGCTACCGAGCAGTTCTATCGCGACGGGATTTGCATCGGTGACCATACCATCGCCATTTATAATCACCACGCCTGAAGGCATCGCCTGCAGAATATGATCCAAGCGATTTGACATATTCGCGGCCTGCTGCACATCAACCAGCTGTGGACGCTTTACAGCATTGACATCAACAACATGTGCTTTGCCAACGGCATCAGTCGCATTAGCTGTATCGATTTGTGGTTTTGGAATAGCGGACATGGTGGCCCCGTCAAAAAAACTGCATTTGAATGGGGTGAAGCAGGAAGTGTGCCAGTTGTTTAAAGCTAAGAAGGACGCTGCGCTGCGAGGACGTGACTATTGACTTTAATTGAATGCCACTGCGAGAGCGTCACTTCGTGACTTCTAGGTTCTAGGTTAAAGCTGAGACGGGCATGCAGAGACGAACAGCCTCAGGCCTCACGGCACGTGGCAGCTTGATTAAATTGAATGCCACTACGGAACGCTTCGCTTACGGAAAAGATTAAAACGACGGCAATAATTGATATACAAAGCCGAAAAACCGCGATGAGCCATAAAAAAGCCAGAAGACTCATCTTCTGGCTTATTCAAGAAAGTAGGTAAATATCGAAAGTTCACTTTAATTCAAACCATCTTAGCTTGAACCATCTCAGCTTAAACAGTCTTTGCTTGTGTTTTTCCTAGAAGCGAAGCGCTCTAGCAGGAGGAAGTCCGTCCTCGAAGTGAGCCTGCGAACGTTCCGTCTTCCGTGAGCGAAGCGTTCGTCTTAGCTTGAACCGGCTTTTATCAATCTTTACCCATACCGTATTTACGCATTTTCTCAACTAGCGTAGTACGACGAATACCGAGCATTTCTGCTGCGCGGGCAACCACGTTGTCTTGCTGATCTAGCGCTTGCCTGATCATATCAATTTCAAGCTCAGCCAAAAGATCTTTCAGATTAACACCTTCCGGTGGTAATTCACTTGGAAAACGGGTTTCTGGAATGTCGATTGGCTCTTCATCATTAAAAATTGACGCTAAGGCATCGCGCTCAAGCTGCTCTTCACTGATCTCAACGCAATACTCTGGCACATCAATATGACGATACTTAATCGGTAAGTCATTTACATCGACTAATCCACCGGGATAAAGGATAGTTAATCGCTCGACTAAATTAGAGAGTTCACGAACGTTACCCGACCACGCATGTTCTTTTAATGACTCGATAGCACGTTGAGTAAAACGAACTCGACCACGCCCTTCATTATAAACACGGCTAACAAGCTCTTGTAATAACAATGGGATGTCTTCTTTTCGTTCACATAAAGCAGGCATTTCAATTGGGAATACGTTAAGTCTGTAATACAGATCCTCCCTGAATTCACCTTGCTCAATCATGCTCTCAAGATCTCTATGAGTTGCAGCAACAACTCGCACATCAGCGGCAATTGACTTACTACCACCAACACGCTCAAACATACGCTCTTGCAATACACGTAATAACTTAACTTGCATCTGCAATGGCATGTCGCCAATTTCATCAAGGAATAGCGTACCTTTTTCAGCCAGTTCAAAGCGACCTTTACGGGCACTTATCGCGCCTGTAAATGAGCCTTTTTCGTGACCAAAAAGTTCACTTTCTAATAACTCGGCAGGGATAGCACCACAGTTGACCGGAATAAACGGGCCATCACGGCGATCTGAGATGTAATGGATATTGCGAGCGACAACCTCTTTCCCCGTACCAGATTGACCTAGGATTAATACCGTCGCTTCAGAGCTTGCCACTTGATTAATCAAATGACGAACGTTGGCAATGCCTTCACTGCGACCGACCAAACTTCTAAATAATTTAGTCTGATTGGCACTTGTTGGGATCTCTGGACGTTTAACTTGTCCATAGACCTGACAGAAATGAAGTAATTCAGTTAATTGCGGATAGTTTAATGGCTCCTCGATGCTTCCAAGAATATTCGACGCTTTCACGTCGCCTCTTTCACCGAGCAATAAAATAGGCTGCCATGGAAGCGCACTAGCCAAAGACTGAGTCAGTTCTTTCGATTGATTTTCAGACGGTAAAACAATCGCACGAAAACGCGTTTGCTTAGTATGCATTTCAAGTTTATCAAAATCGATCAGCTCGACTTGCTCACCTAAAAACTCAAATACACACGACAAGCGATTAATTCGCTCAGACTGGTTACCGATAAGTAGAATTCGTTGATCTGTTTGCATCATTCCGAAGGCCGTTAGGCTTAAATATTTCAGCGCATTAATTATTAGTGTTCGTTGCTTTTCTCAAGCCAATTTTTACAAGCCATTATCTGGCCGGTAGTTATCTAAAATTCATTCTCAAATATCTACCGAATAGAATAGTGTATTATCAGCCCGTTATTAGCAAGCCCCTGATGAGTTTTATGAGGAGCTTAGTAAGTTTTAGGTTAAAATCTCTACTTTACAATCAACTGTAAGACGTATTTTTGACGGGTGACAAAAAGGAGGCGATCAAACCTCCCATTTTAGTTACTTTTACATTGCACTCGCGTGTGAATCAATGTGATGTTGCTCGGAGGGAATAGCGTCCCAGCCTTCTTTAATCGTTCTAAGAATATCACTCACATCATCTAATGCTTGAACATCATTATTGATGTTAGCTTCGGTTATACGGCGCAGCATAAAGTCGTACAAATCACCCAGATTTTTGGCGATATCTCCACCAGCCTCCATGTTCAAACTATTATTTAAACCGGTAATAATGCCAATAGCTTTACCTATAAATACACCTTTGTTAGCCAAGTCATTGTTCTCAATGGCGTAGCGACTTTGAGCTAGGCGTTGCAGCGCTCCATCAAACATCATTTGAATAATACGATGCGGTGAAGCAACTGAGATTTCACTATCTAATGAAACTTTACGATACGACTGAAGAGAGCTTCTCATTAAAAACCTACCTATTAGAATCTATAGTCTTGTACATATTTAGCTGTTGCTTACTTTTGCGTCCTGCGTGCAGCAGAGACTGCCGGTGTGCCTTAATCATATTAGCTTTGGCCTCAAATGATTGGCTCAACGTAATCTGCTTTTTCAATTCAACAGCATCGGCTGCTGTTGCATCTTTAAAAGCATTAACAAGTAAACTTTGACGCTTGCCAACTAACTCCTGCAAATATGATACCAACTCATCGGTGGTTTCATCTTCAGCAGGCACAGTATTTAACTTATCTAACAGTGTGTCCAGTTCATCATTTAATTGGTGTAAAGACGTTAGATCCACTCCAAACTCCTTAGAAACCAAAGGTAAAATTATTGCGATTATGAACCGATAACGCCCGGTAACGAATTCAGTCTATCTGCTAATCCCGCACTTTGCTGATTCAACTGGCCAACGACCAAATCCATCGCATTGAACTGTTTAAATAGACGTGCTTGTAGCATTTCCATTTTTAAGCTAAATGCTTCACGTTGATCATCAAGACGCTGTTTATCATTGGTTAACGCATTATCACGACTATCAATCAATCCACCAGATTTAACGTAGCCTTCAACTAAGTTATCTAAGCTAGCGGCAATACCTGTATCTGGGGTCGCAAATAAGCCCTCAACAGAGCCCATATCTTCGGCGATGACTTTATCGAGTTTTTCATCGTTGATAGACATTTTACCGTAGCGGTCAGTCTCAATACCGATGTCGTAGAGTGCGATAGTTTCACCGTCGACATCAACGCGATTACTGATCATATTTCGCATCTGTGATTCAATTGAACGGATCATTGAGTCACCCTGCAAAGCAGCAGCCTCTTTTTTTTCGGTGTCATATTTTGACAAATTACTAATTGACTCGACAAGAGTGTTATAGGCGTCGACAAACCCCTTTACATTCTCTTTTACGGCTTCATTATCTTGCTCAATCTTTAAGGTCGAAGTTTTAGCAAGATCTGCATCAGTCAAAGACAGGGTCACACCGGCAATGGCATTTTCCACATCATTAGTTTGTGAAGTCACTTTTTGACCGTCAATATGTAACACCGCATCTTGCGCAGCTTGTAAGGTTTCTAAACTCCCCGAGCCAAACATGTCGTTTAGACCTGAGCCTGAACCAACAGCATCTGTCGCCGTTACGCTGATTTGATTCTCTGTACCGGTTTCATCAGAGCTGAATACGATGCGACTGCCGCCATCGCTTTTAATGACGGTAGCGGTGATGCCTGAGTTATCTGCTGATTCATTGACTTTTTTGGCAATGGCATCGAGTGAATCACCCGCCTCAATAGCGACGGAAAAAGCTTTACCGTTAACTTCAAGACCTAGTGAGCCCTGCCCTACCCCCGCAGTTGCATCGGCAACATTGTTACCGGCCAGCTTATGCGCAGCAGCAAGCTGATCGACTTGGATTTGATAACTGCCAGATTGAGCATTTTTATCCGCTTTAGCGGTAAAATAATCACTGTCGCCAGTGGATACTTTACGAATATTGAGTGCTGCGGGATCGTTTAATTTTTCGAGGGCTTCCTGAAACGTAGATAAGTGGCTTTTTAGGGTACCCATTGCCGACACTTTGGCTTCAATCGTCGCCTCTGTTTTATCAAAAATCGCTTCTTTTGGTACTTTTTCGGCATCAACTAACACTTTTACAATGGTGTTGATATCTAAGCCAGAACCTATACCGGTCGCTGTTAATGCCATTTTTGCCCCCTAGACAAATAAGTTATTTTTTGACGCTCAACCTATGCTTCAGTCTTAAGCAAAGATCCCGCCACTTCTGCAAGTTTTTGTGCTAATTCGAGTGCTTCTTCATTAGGGATCTGCCTAATGACATCCCCAGAGTCGACATCTAACACTCTGACAATATTTTGCCCTGATTGCTCATCGACCTTAAAAGCCAGGCCTTTACGCATCAGCGACATCATATCATTAAGCTCATTCGCGACTTCATGTATGTCTGCGACTTTCTCTTCAGTATCCTTGGTCAGCGATGTTTCTTCAACGCTGCGAGCATCGTTAACAAGAGCCACTCTATTCACTGAGTCAACTTCAGTCGGTGTAATGCTTAGTTCCTGTTTAACAGCAATAGAACTGTTAGCACTCGTGAAATTCACATCCATTGTCATACATCACCTCGGTAACTACTCAATCTAGGACGTATACCTCTATCTATTACGTCAAGGTTTATAAACAACAAAGGGAGATTCATCACGAATCTCCCTTTAAACCAAGACTTTATCGGTAAATACTCTTAGCGAGAAACCTGATTAAAGAAGAGATAATGCAACTTGTGGCAATTGGTTAGCCTGAGCAAGCATCGCAGAACCCGTCTGTTGTAATACTTGATTCTTAGTCATTGCAGACGTTTCTTTAGCAAAATCCACGTCTACAATACGGCTCTTAGCATCAGCAACGTTTGCTTGTGTGTTGGCACTGTTGCTAATGTTGTGTGATAGGCGGTTTTGTGCCGCACCTAAAGTACCTCTCTGACCATCAATCGTCGCAATTGCTGCATCAATGGCAGTAATTGCTGTAGCTCCTCCGCCAGCAGCTGTCACATCTAATGCGTCTACAGCTAAGGTTGCAGCATCCGATTGTGTTATGTCAATTGTAACATTCTCTCCGCCTTGATGGCCTACCTGAAAGTTTTTCGCTGTAAAAGTGCCATCTAGTAAATTGGTATCACCAAATGCAGTTGTATCACCGATTGCAGTTATCTCCAAAATGAGTGCATCCATCTCTGACTTTAATGCAGTTAAATCGCTAGTGCTATTCGCGCCGTTAGTAGCTTGCACTGACAAATCACGCATACGTTGAAGCATATTTGTCTGCTCTTGCATTGCGCCTTCTGCAATTTGCGCAACAGATATAGCGTCGTTGGCGTTACGCATACCCACATCTAAACCACGAATCTGTGAATCTAGACGGTTAGAAATCGCAAGACCCGCAGCATCGTCTTTCGCACTGTTAATACGAAGACCACTTGATAGACGCTCCATTGAAGTCGCCAAACCTTGGCTAGAAGCATTCAAGTTCTTTTGCGCTTTCATAGAAGTCACGTTTGTATTTACTGTAATAGCCATAATTTGTTTCCTCTTTAATACCTGGCTTTAAAACTTGCCTGTCTATTTAGCCAGGCGGGTCTATTGGGTTACAGTAACTTTAACGGCTGCGATTTTTTAATCTTTAGTACTTTTTTCAAAAAAAATATTTTGATTAAAAGAATGCAAATAAACAATATCAATATCAGAGCATTAAGTAGACATCAAAAACTGAAAAAACCATATTCACAGGGTTAACAGTCAATATGGTTTTTTAAGTTGAGGCTAGGCTAACCCATTGTAAGTAGTCTGTTAAACTAAATCGACACTATCAATTAACCAAGTAATGACAAGGCAACCTGCGGCAACTGATTAGCCTGCGCCAGCATGGAACTACCTGTTTGTTGTAGCACTTGGTTCTTGGTCATTTGAGCCGTTTCTTTGGCGAAATCTACATCCACAATACGACTTTTTGCATCAGCAACGTTCGCCTGTGTATTAGCACTGTTACTAATATTATGAGAAAGCCTATTTTGGAATGCACCTAAAGTACTTCTCTGACTGTCGATAGTCGCAATTGCTGCATCAATGGCAGTAATTGCTGTAGCTCCTCCGCCAGCAGCTGTCACATCTAATGTGTCTACAGCTAAGGTTGCAGCATCCGATTGTGTTATGTCAATTGTAACATTCTCTCCACCTTGATGACCAACTTGGAAGTTTTTTCCAGTAAAATTGCCATCTAATAAAGGAGTGTTGCCGAAAGCAGTAGTATCACCAATAGCTGTTATCTCCAAAGCGAGTTCATCCATCTCTGACTTTAATGCAGTTAAATCGCTAGCGCTATTCGCACCGTTAGTAGCTTGCACTGACAAGTCTCGCATGCGTTGTAGCATGTTGGTTTGTTCCTGCATCGCTCCTTCAGCCACTTGTGCAACTGAAATACCGTCATTGGCATTACGCATGCCCACGTCTAAACCCCGCACCTGTGAATCTAGGCGGTTAGAAATTGCCAAACCTGCAGCATCGTCTTTTGCACTGTTAATGCGAAGACCACTGGATAAGCGCTCCATTGATGTAGCTAACCCTTGGCTTGAAGCATTTAGGTTCTTTTGCGCTTTCATTGATGTAACGTTGGTATTAACGGTAATAGCCATTGTGATTTCCCTTATCTAAAGTTACCGCCAAGACTTCAGGCTTGGCTAATTTCGGTTAATTTGAATTCTAATTATTTAGGTGGAATGCCAGGCTTAAATGTAATCAAACAATGACACGCTACCGACCTTAGTAAAAACGCTTGATGCGGCATTAAGAGCTTGTTGTTGCTGCTCCAATTGCGTTATCGCCTCGGCGTAATCTAAATCTTCCAACATAGAAAGAGCCGAGTTATTAACAATCTTTTCTTCTTCATGAGTTGCGGCGTAACTGTCTAAACTTTTTAAACTATTACCAGCAGCGCCCCGAGCAACATCCAATTGATTCATACCACTATCGATATTATTCAATACCTGTGCCAACTCTGATTTACCCGCTGGAGTATTAGCCATATTTGGGTCTTCAATGAGTGCTATTGCACTATTGATGGTATCGAGCAAACTCACCTCTGGCTTGTGTTCCAGCGTAAATGAGTCCCCTGCTGCAGGCTTTCCGTCTAATTTAACTTCCATACCGTTAAACGATACCGGATTGTTTGGGTCAAACGCCGGTACCGTAGTTACCACAGTATTTGACGAATCTCTGACTTCTAAATCGTTACCGACCATGGTAAATTTGAAGGTATCTGGCGTATGTGTCGCTGGATCTGTCACTTTCGCGCTCTCGACAGTAAACTCGCCGGTTTGTGAGGCCAAATAATTGACACTGTAATCACCCAAACCATTAGGAGAGTTCATAAAAGCTTGGTCGCCGGGAATATTGGCGCCTATTGTTGTCCCCGATGCAACCACTGTTTCTCTTACGCCACTATCACCGTTGTAAACCGCATTACCACTGGCATCAAATTCAAAAGGTTGATCCGCTGTATTAAAGCCACCAAATAAATAATTACCTGACTCATCTTTACTATTAGCAATAGCCATCAATTCATCTAAGGTACCGCGCAGTTCATCGGCAACAGTTTGCCGATCAGTGTCGGTCAATGTGCCGTTTACCGCCCTAAGAACTTGCTCTCTCGCACTACTGGCTAATGTTGACGCACTCCCCAATTTACTTTCTGTAATGGATAAGCGGTTTGTCGCGTAATCAATATTCATAATAAATTGATCGACTACAGCATTTTGTTGGTTAAGGTTACCAATGCCCGCAGCTGCGACAGGATCATCACCAGCACTATTAACTCGCTTCCCTGTAGATAACTGCTCGATAATTTGGCTAGTTTGCGACTGTTTACTAGTCACACTATTAATATTTTGATGAAACATTTGCGCTGTTGAAATTCGCATGGTGTTAGTTCCTAATCCTTGCTCTAATCATTAACTTCATTAACGTAGAGAGCTAAATAGTGTGTTAAATATCTCATTAGCTGTTGTCATAATCCGTGCCGATGCCTGATAAGACTGTTGGAAACGCATTAAATTGGCTGCTTCCTCATCTAAGTTGACCCCTGACACGCTTTGATTTCGAGTATAAGCTTGGTTGTAAATAGCTTCGGCTGATCCCATCGACATCTCGGCCGATTTTGTTTTACTGCCCACATCTAACTTTGTGTTCTCAAACACATCGTTTAGAGTAGTTTTACCACCATTCATTAACTTGGCTTCGTTCAATTTAGCCATGTTGACCATATTGGTGTTGTCGCCTTCAGCAGCGACTGCGGAACCAGCTGCAGCAATGCCTTTAGGATCTGTCATCACCACTGAGATTGATGAGGCTGCGCCAGAAGTCGGTCTTATTTCAAATGTATCGCCAGATGCCATCGCACCAGTCTCAATATTGATGCTAAAGCCATCAGCGCCCTCAAGCTTGGTGCCATTTAATATTAGCGGCGTAACATTGCCGCTAGCGGCATCTTTTAGCTCGTAAGTTGATGGTGCGGTAAACTTCAATTCATAACTACTGCCGCTTAGGTCTCCAACCTCATCAATATTAACGCTTAATGCTGCGGTACCTGTATTTGTTGATAGTGCTCCTACACGGCCTATTTGCATTGATGGGTCATTGATATCGGTAAAAATGTTACCGCCGACCTGACCATTTAAATCGAAGCCCTGAGCTTGAGCTTGGTTAAAAGCATCACTAATACCCAAAGCCAATTGACCAAGCTCCATTTGCGATGGTAATAGTGTTTCGTCACGATAATTAACTAATGCACCTAGCTGGCCGCCTAGTTTACTCGCGTCAACCACCATGCTTTTATCACCGGATTGGGCAGTGATCTGAAGCTCATTGGGATAAGGATCGCCTTGAAATGTCCCCATTTGCATCGACTTTTCACCCGACACCAGCATGACCGAACCACCCAGCATAATGCTCTTAGCGCCTGAATCTAATGGCACCACATTTACAGAAGCATATTCGCTAAGTTCCAAAATTAATGCGTCTTGCTTATCCAGCAATTGCATATCTTGGCCTTGGGATTTCATCAATTCACGGTTAATGTTACCAAGTTCATTGCTGATCTCATTGATGCGGTCAGTTACCGCAGCAATCTGATCATTGGTTTGGCTCATTTGGCCGTCAAGGTGACCTTGCATTTGGTTGACGGTATTTGCTAGATTCTTAGCATTAGTTAAAAGTGAATCTCGCATACCAATATCACCCGGTACATCAGCTAACGCATTCATACTGGCAAAAAAATCATTCAGCCCTTGCGGTACCGCTTTTCCTAACTGAGAGAAAATCTGGTCGAGTTCACTCATTTTACCAAAAGTGGTTTGCGACTCACTCACCGCAGTAGAACCTATCCGCAGCTCTCGGGTCGCATAATCGTTGTACACACGTTTAACGTCAGATACATAAGTACCTGCGCCATAAAAATCATTACCTACACGCTGGGAATCTAGAGCCGATTGCGAAACTACCTGGCGGTTGTAGCCTGCAGTATTAGCGTTAGCAATGTTATTACTGGTAATAGCTAATTGTGACTGCGAAGCCAGCACGCCCGTACGAGCAATATTCATTAAATCTAAAGACATAATTACTGACTCCCTAAATCAAGAGGATGAACAACTTGTGTTTGCACTATTTAACCCCTTGTAAAACATCTTTAAAGTCACGAGTAATCGTCTGCATTACTTGAATAACTTTATCAGCGTATTTCGGATCGGTTGCATAGCCTGCATCTTGTAAAGAACGGATAAAAGCCTGTGGATTTGCAGCTTGTTTTAACGCATCTTGGTAACGCTCACCATTCCCAACAAAAGCAACAAAGTCATTAAAGCTTTGACCAATATCCTCATAGACTCTGAAGTTGGCTCGCTGCTTAACAGCAATGCCTTGTTCATATTCCAACGTGTTAACAGATGCATGTTCGCCCTGCCAACGACTATCGGCCTTTATATTGAATAAATTGTTACTTTGCTGGCCTTGTTGACCCTTAACCATTTTTTGCCCCCAACCAGTTTCGAGAGCAGACTGAGCAATCAATATTTCAGGTGTGGTACCTAGCTCTTTTGCCGCTTTTTCAGCATGAGGATACAAACGCGAAACGAACTCTTGTTGACTAGTAAAGTTTGCCTGAGACTTGTCAGCATCGACAGCCGCTGACGGCAATACTTTGCCACTTAATACTGAATCTAAGGTGTCTGTTTGTTTGATTGAAAATAACGGATGATTGGCAACCATTGCTTGATTTGAGCCAGACGCAATTAAGCTACTAGGTTGATTAACTTGTTGCGGTGTTATTTGATTAGCCCCTGCAAATGCTCCAGCTTCTGTAGCTATGCTATTCAAGCTTGGTGTCCTTGATGACGGCATTTGCATTACATCAGGTTTGTCCATGGTTAATGCTACCGCTTTGGAACTTGCATTAATATCACCGCGTAATACAGAAGCTGGTGTCATGGGGCTGTTTGCTGGGTCGAGTTGCTGCACCATAAGGTCGGCTAAACCTAACATGCCTTCACCCGATAAATTCAATGACATCTGCTGGTCATGCATCTGCTCATAAAACTGAGTATATTGGCTGTTCATTGGACTGTCTGATTCAAAGACAGCATTGGCGTCACGCATGCTTTGCATCAGCATTTGCACAAAGATCCCTTCAAATTGCTGGGCAACTTCTTTTAACGCGCTGGTTTCATCTTTTTGCGCTCTGGATCTTAATGAGTCTAGGCCTCCAAGATCCAGAAATTGCGATGCGTTCGACAACTTCTCCATGACACCTTTCCAATAAAACTGACAATATTTAGATAATTATCAGTTCACCATGCAAAGCCCCTGCCATCTTTAACGCTTCAAGAATTGCCAGCACATCTGACGGTGCAGCGCCTACTAGGTTAACCGCCCGAACTAGCTCATCTAGCGTGGTTCCAGGGTTAAACATAAACATACGACTATCTTCTTCTGCCACATCAATAGTGCTATCTGTAGTGACTGCGGTTTGACCATTTGCAAACGGATTAGGCTGAGAAACCTGAGTTGCCTCGGCAATTGTCACCGTTAGTCCACCATGGGTTACCGCTGCTGGCAATAATTTGACGTTTTGACCCACGACAATCGTACCGGTGCGAGAGTTAACAATCACCTTGGCTGATTCTGCGGCGGGCTCAACTTCAATATTCTCAAGCGTTGCCAAAAAAGATACCCGCTGTGATACATCTCGTGGTGCACTGACTTGCACTGATGCTGCGTCAAGTGGCCTTGCCATGCCAGGGCCTAACAGATCGTTAATCGCATCGGCTAAACGTTTTGCAGTTGAGAAGTCCGCACGGCGCAAGTTAAAGGTTAAATGATCGCCGGTAGAAAATGGCGTTGCTACAGTACGCTCAATAATCGCGCCATTGGGTATACGTCCAACTGTTGGTGTGTTTTGAACAACTTTAGAGCCATCCATCCCTTCGGCGCTAAAACCACTGACAACCATGCTGCCTTGAGCAATGGCATACACATTACCGTCAACCCCTCTTAAGAAGGTTTGCAGTAACATGCCACCACGTAAACTCTTTGCCTCACCTAAACTTGAAACCGTAACATCTAGGGTTTGACCCGGCTTGATAAACGGCGGCATGTCAGCACTGACGGCAACAACCGCGATGTTTTTAATCTTGGGTCTAAAGTTATCAGGCAAGTTAATGCCAAAATTCTTCAACATGGTTTTAAAGGTTTGCTCGGTATAACGGGTCTTTTCCCCCGTACCCGGTAAACCCACCACTAAACCGTAGCCGATTAACTGGTTACTACGCACACCCTGTACGTTTGCAATGTCTTTGATACGCTGGGCATGAACGGGAGCCGTCAATACCAACATGACACATAGCAATGCTAATTTTAATTTCATCATCCTAAATCCTTAGCAATAGGCGCCAATATAGAGCCTAAAACGGCCACCAGCTGCCCATAAAGAACGAGGCTAACCACCCCACTTTTTGTACTTCGGCGAACGTACCCGTTCCGCTGTACTGAATACGAGCATTAGCCACTCTTTGTGAGTCAATCGTATTGTCAGGTCGAATATCTTGCGCGCGAACAATACCGGTAATGCGAACAAACTCGTCACCGTTATTGATGCTTATCCATTTTTCACCACGAATAACCAGGTTACCGTTATTAAGCACCTGCATCACGTTAGCTGAAATACTGCCAGATAAGCTGTTGCTTTGGTCGGCGTCAGATTCGCGCTTGGTATTCATGCTGTCTTTGTAGCGTAAATCGATGGGATTGCCGCCAATGGTCACATTGCCGCCGCCAGCATAAATGGGGTCAAGCGACAGATCTGTGCCTTTAGAGATCTCGTTATTGGCGCTCTTTTTAGCCTGAGTCTGCTCCATCAATAACACGGTAATGATGTCACCCACTTTTAACGCTTTAATATCAGAGTAAAGGCTCGATGCCTGACTATCTTGATACATAGAGCCGGTTGCAGCGATTTTGGTTGGCGGCGCTTCAGGATAAACTGGCGCGTAATAAGGATCATCAGCAATTGGCTTGCCATTGGTCGAATTACAAGCCGATAAAGCCACCATAAAGAAAACAGCCCACAAACGCTTCATAGTCAAAGCCTCTTAAAATATCTTAAAGATTCTGGTTAACGTAAGACAACATCTGGTCAACCGCAGAGATCACCTTTGAGTTCATCTCATAAATACGCTGACTTTCAATCAGGTTTACCAGCTCTTCGGTCACGTTCACGTTTGAGGTTTCAAGCGCCCCCTGACGGATTGCACCCATACCATCGAGTGAAGCCGTACCTTGAATAGGTGTGCCACTTGCCCCAGTTTCTACGTACAGGTTTTGTCCCATTGGGTCGAGTCCCGACGGATTAATAAAATCGGATATGGCTAATTGACCTACCACTTGGTTTTCGGCATTACCTGGCGTCTTAACAGAGACTTCGCCTTCTGCCGAGACGGTAATGCTAGTGGCGCCTTCTGGAATGGTGATAGCAGGCTGGATCACATAAC
This sequence comes from Shewanella sp. 0m-8, assembly GCF_052977265.1. Lineage (NCBI taxonomy): Bacteria > Pseudomonadati > Pseudomonadota > Gammaproteobacteria > Alteromonadales > Shewanellaceae > Shewanella > Shewanella sp. 0m-8. The sequence continues at coordinate 40,749 of NZ_JBRIMB010000004.1, forward strand.
CTGAACCCGGCGTTACGATTTGGCCGGTTTCATCTAAACTAAACTGACCATTGCGGGTATAAGCTGCGGTGCCATCTGGCATCTGCACTTCAAAAAAACCTGGGCCTTCAATCATCAAGTCGAGCGAGTTATCAGTGGTCAACATGTTGCCCTGAGTAAACATCTCTTGAGTTGCGACCACTTTAGTACCGGCGCCAATACTTAAACCATTGGGCAATTTAGTATTCGATGCGCTAATGCCGCCAGCTTGACTGACGTTTTGATACAGCAAGTCTTCAAATACAGCACGGCTCTTTTTAAACCCGACGGTACTGGCGTTAGCCACGTTATTAGAAATAACTGAAATATCGGTTTGTTGAGCGTCTAAACCAGTCTTACTTATCCATAAAGCGGGATGCATAGTGTCTCTCCTAGCTTATGCGCATTAAGGAAGAGGACGCGCGATCGTTCTCTTCTGCTGTTTTCATCATTTTCACTTGCATCTCAAACTGACGCTGTAGGTCAATCATAGATACCATCTCATGGACGGCATTAACGTTACTGCCTTCCACTGCGCCGCTTAGCAGACCGACGCTTGGATCGGCCTGCGCATTCTCACCCGACATTAAACGGAACAAGCCGTCTTCACCGCGCATTAAATTTTGATTACCCGGGTTGACCAACTTGATGCGAGCAACCTCTTCAATCACCTCGGCTGTGGCACCCGACGGACGAACAGATACAATGCCATCTTGGGAGATTTCGACCTTTTCAATGGGTAGCGGCAATACAATCGGGCCATTGTCGCCCATCACTGCCGTGCCTCTATCATTACGCAGCACACCAGAGTTATCGAAACGCAAGCTGCCTGAACGGGTATACGCTTCACCGCCATTTTCAGCTTGCACAGCAATCCAGCCATCACCTTTGACGGCAATGTCTAAATCACGCCCAGTGGTTTTTATTGGACCGCAAGAAAAATTAGCTGACGGACTTTCTGTCATCGAGAACACGCGCGTAGGTAGACCTTCGCCAAAAGCCTGCATAGAGCGAGCTTGAGCAAGAGAGGCTTTAAAGCCATCTGTATTTGCGTTTGCTAAATTGTTGGCACTGACCGCCAACGAATTCATATTCTGTTTTGCGCCGCTCATCGCGACATAGAGCAATTTGTCCACTTTACACTCCGTCAAACTTCCGTCTAACGAAATTAATAGCAAACATCGTGCCAAGATATACAAAGAAGGACGCTACGCTGCTAGGACGTGACTATTGACTTTAATTGAATGCCACTGCGAGGGCGTCGCGTTGCGACTTCTAGATCCTAGGTTAAAGCTAAGATGAACAAGCAAATACGAACGGCCTGCGGCCTGACGGCACGTGACTGTTTGATTGAATTGAAGGTCACTACGGAACGCTTCGCTTACGGAAAAGACTTAACAGATTAAACTGACGGCATAAATGCCGACCTACGAAAAAAGAAGGTTCTAGGTTCTAGGTTCTAGGAAAGCATAAAGATCAAAGCAATTGCATAAATAAAACCAATGCAAGCTTTTGACTTTTATTGCGTTTTCTCTAGGACCTAGAAGCGTCCTCGAAGTGAGCCTGCGAACGCCCTAGTAACTTCTTAGCTTATACCATTCTGTGAGTGAGCCTGCGAACGTTCCGTCTTCCGTGAGCGAAGCGTTCGGCTCTTGTGCTTTTCCTCGGTCCTAAAACCAAGAAGGGACCTCGCAGTGAGCCTGCGAGCGCCCTTCTTAGCTTTTTAAAGCTTAGCGGATTTGCAGAACTGTCTGTTGTAGCGTGTTGTTCACTTCAAGCGTTCTTGAGTTGGCCTGGAAGTTACGCTGAGCAGAGATCAAATCAACGAGTTCGGTCGTCAAGTCTACGTTTGACTGTTCAAGTGCCGATGAACGAACACTACCAAAAGTACCACTGTTTGCCTCTCCGGCAAGTGCCGGGCCTGAGTCTAAACTCGCCTTCCAAGAGGTATTACCCGCTTGCGTTAGCCCTTGCTCGTTAGCAAAGCTCACTAAGGCAACACGTGCAAGTGGTACTGTTGAACCATTGCTGTAACTGGCGTTAATTAGGCCGTCAGCGCCTACTTCAACGTTAGTTAAACGCCCTACCGTAGTACCATCTTGAGTTAACTCTGTCACCTCAAATGGCGATGCATACTGAGTTGGGTTATTAAAGTTTAGCGTTAAGGTCTGGCTACCATCAGCGCCAGCGCCTAATACATCTGCACCACCAACACCTAAGGCTTCTGTTTTAATAACTGCTGGATTGCTGCCGGTATATGCGCCAGTATCGTTAAATGAAATAGCCGCGCCTTTCCAACCCCCTGCGTTTTCAGCATTAGCAGTGCCATCAGCCGTACCGTCACCGTTGGTATCAGTCTTATACTCACCCGCGGCAGGATCTAAATCGACAGGTTTGCCGTCGACTGCATAAAACGCTACCCAGTTACTCTCACCGGTGTGAGCGGCATTAGGAGGACGTACAAAGTATGAGGTTAAAATGTGTGGCTCACCCAGTGAATCATACATGGTCACTGAGGTTGAGTTATTAAATGTATCTGGGTCATCTGGATCGAACGCTGCTGGATCGAGTGTCGCCTCGCCCGCATTTAGGTTCATCTGAATGCCGACGTTATCAGTCTTAACCGGACTACCTGCGGTATCAGGGATCTGTACCGGTTTAGTGGTGGTTAAACTCACCGACGTCGAGTTACCATCTTTATCTACAGGGAAGGTCTGTAAGAAGTTACCTGCTGAGTCAACGATATAGTTATTAGAGTCAAACTTGAAAGCGCCTGCACGGGTAAATGAATGATCTTGTGATCCCGCTTCAGATGAGGTCACAAAGAAGCCACCGCCGTTAATCGCCATATCGAGCGAGTTATTAGTGAATGCCATACTGCCCTGATGGAATTGCTGAGCAACTTGACTCGTTGTGACACCACCACCCACTGCAGTTTTACTGTTGGAAAAAATAGAGTTCGCGTAAACATCGGCAAATTCTGCGCGAGACTCCTTAAAGCCAGTGGTGTTAACGTTTGCAATATTGTTTGCCGTTGTATTTAGATCTTTTTGGGCTGACGAAATACCGCTCAGTGCAATGTTAAATGACATGATTCACCTCAATCCTTGTTTAATTCGGTTTCGAAACATTGGCGCTTTATCTTAAGCCGCAACATCTCGCAAAATGAGTTTCTAGCTATTAGGTTTCAGATACAGCTAACACATCACTGATCTTAATTCCGCCAACGCCACGTAAGTTTAAGATAGCGCCTGTCGCTGCTGTGCCAAGTGAAACGCTAGTAACATGTGCGTAAGTCGATACCGGTAGCTCTTCGCTTGTGCCGTTAACTTTACCGCTGGCTTTGAAGGTATAGTTACCATCAGCTACGGGCTGGCCGTTCTTATCTAAACCATCCCAGCTGACATCGATATTGCCACCCGCACTGCCATCGACATTGTAGGTAGTGATTAGCTGACCTTTTTCATCTTCGATACGGACGATGATTGATTCGACAGGTTCCGGCGTACTGATGATGCCTTTCATGTTCGGATCTTCAGCAGAGATATGCGCTGTATCCGACGGGATAAGTACCTTTTGGCCAACAAGGCCTGAGGCCTGTAACGCCTGACTTGAGCTGGTTAACGCATTTAGATTAACAATCTCTTCGTTCAGTTTGCTGATCCCGTCTACCGTTGAGAAAGACGCCATCTGCTGGATCATCTGATCATTTTCAACAGGCTTAAAGGGATCTTGCATCGACAGCTGTTGACTCAATAGCGAGAAGAAATCCTCTTGGGTTAACTCCTGGCTATTGGGTTCAGGAATAGCGCTTTCTTCAGGCAAACGTAAGCCATCAAGAAACGGGTTCCCCGTTGATGTCTGCTCAGTGTTAGTCGCCGATGCAGCCGTACTCTGAGTCGCAGCCTGCGCTGTTTGTGGCGAAATAGCATTAGCCTGTTGTGGCTGGCTAGCAGCCGGCTGTGTTGCGGTGAGCGGATTAATAAGGCTCAAAATTTACCTCCAGCTTTCACTGAGTTTATTTGCCCATTTTTAATGTCTGCTGAAGCATCGATTTTGCTGCTTCAGTGACTTGTACGTTCATTTGATAAGAGCGAGAGGCTGAAATCATGTTAGCCATCTCCTCCATTACATTTACATTAGGCTTGTAGATAAAGCCATCGGTGTCCGCCATAGGGTGACCTGGCGAAAACTCTTTATTCAGTGGCATATCACTTTCAACAATCCCTTTAACGGCAACTGACTGCGCTGCACTTTGATGCTGCTGCGCCTTACTCATTTCAGCTTCAAAGATAGGATGACGCGCACGGTAGGTTTCACCCACACTGCTTGATACAGAATCAGCATTGGCAATATTACTCGCCGTGGTGTTAAGTCTGACCGATTGGGCCGACATACCAGAACCTGCAACGTTAAAAATATTAAATAAGCTCATGATTAACTGCCTCTAAGTGCTTTTTTCATACCAGCGAACTTACTGTCAAGAAAACCCAGTGACATTTGATATTCCAGTGCGTTTTGCATAAAAGAAGACTGCTCTTGCTGAATATCAACCGTGTTACCGTCACCCGTATCAGGCTGATTTGGCACCCGGTAGCCCACATGTTGCTGAGTTAATGCCGCCATATCGAAGTGTTTAGTATCGCTTTTAGCCATAGCTAAACCCGATTGCTGAGATTGAGCCGCCCCCATCGCTTTAGAAAAATCGATATCACGGGCTTTATAATTTGGCGTATCAGCATTTGCAATATTTGAAGACAGGATCTCTGCACGCTGGGAGCGAACGCCCAAAGTGTATTGATGAACCCCTAATGCTTTGTCAAAACTAATCGCCATAAAATTGCCTCCTCAGCTCGATAGCTAGAACAAAGCAATAGTTGTGCCAAATTAGAGAGATACTTGAAAGATTAGCTAGGAGACACATTCAACATCGAATGCTAGAGATAAAAAACGCGTCACAAAGACGCGTTAGTAGAAGCAGAGTCGAGCAAACAAAGCATTAGCCTCGTTTTTGATAGTAGATCCCAGGGTTACAACGCACCATATCAAATTCATCAGACAGACCCGCTATAGACTCGGACGCGCCTAGAAACAGTATGCCGTTAGGATTTAACGCGGCAGCAAATTGCCGTAGGATTTTCCGCTTTGCCTCTGGTGAAAAATAGATCAACACATTACGGCAAAAAATAATATCGAACTTACCTAGTAAGGTATAACTTTCTAGCAGGTTATGGGCGCGAAAATTGACTAAGCGCTTAACGTTGTCTTTAACAACCATGTTGCCTGAGGGCAAAGCATCAAAAAACTGACGTTTGCGTTCATCAGACAAACCACGACCTAAGGCAAGATTATCGTATTGCGCATTTTTACAGCGCTCAAGCATAGAGGGTGACAAATCTGTTGCCAGAATACTTGCACTGGCGGGTAAGCTGCCAGGCTTGCGCTGTTGATGCTCTAATATTGTCATCGCTAACGAATACGGCTCTTGACCTGAAGAACAGGCTGCAGACCAGATTTTTACCGGTCGGCCTAAACGACTAAATGTGGGTAAAATCGTACTCGACAATAACTCGAAAGGATAACGGTCGCGAAACCATAAGGTTTCATTTGTCGTCATAGCATCGATAACTTCAGTGCGCAATTGGCGCTCAGTCGGTTTCATCGAATGCTTAACCACGTCTGATAAGGATGGCAAATTATATTTGCCCATAAGAGGTGCTAGTCGGCTACGCACCAGATACTGCTTATTTTCTCCCAACACAATACCGCTGTGCTGTTCTAAGAATAATCTAAATTGATTGTACTCATTCTCAGCAAGAGATTTATTCGCCACTCTAATATCCTAATTCAGTAAAACAAACCACAGTGGTCAATCAACATCGACCACGGGTAAAAACGAACGCAGGTTTATACCTTAGCATCAACACAAACACAAGCAAGCTATGGTTTATGCTGATACTAAATAACGGCAACTAATGGCAACTACAGGCTTAAATGCTTGTTTACCGCTGCGGCTAACTCATCAGGGTTAAACTTAGCGATAAAATCGTTAGCCCCCACCTTTTGCACCATCGCCTGATTAAACACACCGCTTAATGAAGTGTGTAATACCACTTTAATGTTTCTTAGCTTAGGATCATCACGAATTTCTGCGGTTAAGGTATAACCATCCATCTCTGGCATTTCAATGTCAGAAATAATCAATGGGATCTCAGTTGATACGTCATCAAGCTCTGCCGATATCGCCCGCAGTTTATTCAACGCTTCTCTACCGTCTTTGGCTGTATCTATTTGTAAATCGAGCGAAGTGAGCGCGCGAATAATTTGCTTACGAGCGACCGATGAGTCATCAATCACCATAATGTGGTAATGCTTATCACGGTCAATCGTTAAGGCATCATCCAGCTCTTTACTGGTGTTAGTGTTAACGGGTGAAATTTCATCAAGAATTCTCTCAACATCTAAAATCTCAACTAATTCGTTTTCAATTTCAGTCACCGCGGTCAGATAAGAGGATTTGCCCGCCCCTTGTGGTGGCGGCATAATGGCTTCCCAGTTCATATTAATAATTCGCTCAACTGAACTGACCAAGAAGCCCTGCACACTGCGGTTATATTCTGAGATAATAATGAAGCTGTTTTCAATATTCTCGATTGGACGACCACCGGTTGCCGCACTCAAGTCAATCACCGAAATCATCATACCGCGAACATGAGCAACGCCGCGCACCTTGGAGTTCAATTTTGGTAAGTTTGTTAAAGGTGGACACTGCAACACCTCTTTGACTTTAAAAACATTAATACCAAATCGTTGACGTCCATTTAGCTTAAATAACAATAATTCTAGGCGGTTTTGTCCAACCAATTGAGTCCGTTTATTGACTGATTCGAGAATATTCGACATACATTTTTTGCCTTGTACCTACTCATGTAGGCGATATCTATTTCAATTTAATTAGTGTGTGTAAATAGTCTTTATAATTTGGCTACACTCGGTGTATTTCACACAAGGTTTGACGCCATATTTCACACAACCATCACTTTTAGGCACATTAATTGCTTACTTGGAGCTATCCAAGCGAGTACGGCCTTTTCAGTCAAACTAATGACGCCAACCAATCCAAAAGGATAAAGATGACTGCAGTTCAGCACATAACACAATATTGTCGCATATTAGCGAATCAAGCCACTGCATTCATTATGAAAATCTACTTTTGCATCATTTTAGTTGTACTTTTGACCCCAATGGCGGCAACTGCCACTACAGCTGCCAGTATTCCATCTGTATCGACCATTTCTCAATTAGCTATAGCGGCTATTGAAGAAAAAATTGAAGCGCCTGATAAGGCAAAGATTAATATCAGCCCTCAGAGCCTAGATACGCGTGTCAACTTACCCAACTGCTACTTACCCATCACCGCCGAAATCGCCAGCGATCGTGCTATCCGCCGTAACAATACAGTTAAAATTAGCTGCAACAGTCCAGATTTAAGTTATCCCTGGCAGATGTTCTTATCGGTAAGAGTGGAGATCCTGTACCCTGTTGTAGTCGCAAAATCGACCATGGGGCCGGGTGATCTGTTATCTAGAGACGATATTGCACTCGAATATATTGAGCAAACCACTTTGCGGGGCCAACAGTTTGAAAGTATCTCCGAAGTGATAGGGGCGAGATTAAAACGACGTGTCGCACCGGGGCACCCCATTTTTGCCAACCAACTCTGTATTGTGTGTAAAGGCGATAGCGTGTCGATATATGCGCGCTCTGACAATTTTGAAATTAAAACCGTTGGTGAAGCACTGCATGATGGCAACGTGGGTGATAAAGTTCGCATAAAAAATAGCCACTCCCATAAAAAACTCGATGCTCGCGTCACTGGCGTTGGCCAAGTCGAAGTAAGAATGTAAGAATGTACGAATAGAAGAATGTAAAAAGTCCTAAAGTAACCAGTGATGCTGCCGATAGCATGGGTAAGAAACTCTTTTTTAACTGTTGGATTTCAAAATGGCTATTGATATTAAACAAGTAAACCCTCACGCCAATACGCGAATTAGTACGGGTGCGAGTACCAAAGCAACATCAGCACAAACTGCGCCAACAACACCCACTCCCGCCGCACAGAAAGGCGACTCGGTGTCGATTACCGCACAGGCTCAACAGATCCAAAATGTACAAACTAAGATGGCTGACATGCCAGAAATAGACCAAAAGAAAGTAGACGAAATTAAAGCCGCAATTGCCGAAGGGCGTTACAAAATCGATCCAGATAAGCTTGCAAGTAACATCGCAAACTTTGAAAATGATCTTAAAGATTTAAAGTAAGCGCTATGTGCTAGCTTATGTGCAAAGTAGGACATAACGGGTCAAAGCAGCGAACTCAATAGAGCGAAAATTAACAAGGCCATTATGACAAATTTATCTCAACTCCTTAGCTCACAACACCAAGTGTTGACTGAGCTAAACGCGGTTATTAGCCAAGAAAAACAAGCCTTGCATGCTCAGCAAGCCGATGTTTTGTTGTCGTTAGCCAGCACTAAGGCAAACCTATTGGCTAGCCTTAAACAAAATGATGAGATGATTGCCGTTCAGCCTGATCTAGCCTTATTAAAAACCGATCCTACATTATCTACACAAGTGACCGACACCAAAGTCTTATTAGCCGAGTGCCAACAACTCAATGCTGAAAATGAGTCACTGATTGAATTAAGTTTAGCCAGCTTAAATCGATTCTCACAAGCGCTACAGGTAAGCCGAAATGCGTCGAGCCTAACTTACGATGGCAAAGGAAAAACCTCTAGTATTTCAACGCTTGGAAATAATTTAAAAGCTTAACGGTTTTAAATAAAGGACGCTTCGCTGCGAGGACGTGACTTTGTCTCAATTGAATGTCACTTCGAGAGCGTCGCGTTGCGACTTCTAGATCCTAGGTTAAAGCTAAGACAGGAAACGCGAAGACGAACGGCCTTCGGCCTTACGGCACATGACTGTTTAATTTAATTGAAGGTCACTACAGAACGCTTAGCTTATACAAAAGCAAAGAGCCTAGACATTACAGAGCCCACCGTAACAACTAACATAACGTATCATCGCAATTGTAGCTTGAGCTGTAGCTTGGGCTTTAGCCCATCAAAGCTTACGTATCACTTCAAAACTGACGGCATAAAGGCCGACCTACTTTATAAAGAAGGTACGAGGAAAGGCAGGTACTAGGTTAAAGCTAAGACGGGAAACGCGAAGACGAACGGCCTTCGGCCTTCGGCCTTACGGCACGTGACTGTTTAATTTAATTGAAGGTCACTACGGAGCGCTTCGCTTAAGGAAAAGAAAAACGACGGCATTAATGCCGACCTACGAAAAAAGAAGATTCTAGATTCTAGGTTCTAGGTTCTAGGTTCTAGGTTCTAGGTTCTAGCAAAGCATAAAGATCAAAGCAATTGCATAAATAAAACCAATTCAAGCTTTTGACTTTTCTTGCGCTTTTCCTAGGACCTAGAAGCGAAGCGTCCTCGAAGTGAGCCTGCGAACGCCCTGCCCCTTAAAAATACGTAATTTCTTTCACTCGTTGCGAGCGGTGTTGCTGCTGATATAGTGCCCATACTTGCTCAAAATCTAACTCTAGTTCCGTCACATAATGCTCACCAGCAGGATAACTTTTTACTATTTTAGCACCACGAATAACGCCCGATACAGACGCTTGAATTTCATCACTAGATAACATCCAGTCACTCATCTGGCTACTTGCACTCAATTGTTGACCATAAACCTGCTCTGCAAGTTCACGATACGCCGCAATTTTCGAGGCTTGCATTGCCATTAATACACGCTGAGAATGTTCAGCTGCAGGTTGAGTGTCCAGCGGTGCATAACCGGTTGCGCTCAACTTGGGAAAAGAGCGTGGCGCCTCTGTTTCATACTGCACATAGCGGTCTTGTGCCGAGCATGCACAAAGGGTTAACGCGGCACATAAAAGAACGGCTTTCATCTATTTATCCCCTACTATTTTCACCGATTGCAGCCCGCCTTGGTTATTGCGATAAAGTAACCCATTTTCTGACACTACCTTTTCTGAAACGCGAATATAACCAGGCATCGCAGCGGCATTAACAAAACCTTGCGCCGCCGATACCACACGGTTATTAGTCACATTGACGATTCGGCTATTAATTGCCACCCCTTGGGTCGATAAACTCATCGTCGAAACCACCACATTCTCAACCGGTAAGTCTGAGGACAATTGCTGCCAATCACGACTCATAATAAACTCACCATCAGCAGTGACCTTAAGGGCATCACTGACATTAATATCAACTAAATTGAACTGATGATCATGTAACGCCGCAATCAAACCTTGTTGATATTGCAAAGCAAGCGCATTGGTCGATGTCATATCTGATACCAATACCGGGGTTGCCACCAGCAATGGCTGATTTGGGCGCAAGCTGTCGTTTTGCCGAACCAGTTCATTGGCCATCTGTTGAGACAAATGATTTATCGCAGCGGTATGCGGCAAACCATAACCGTTAGCCATCTGCTGCTCAGCGGGATTATCGCCCTCGGTGCTTGCACAGCCGATAGTCAGCAGTAAAGATAGAAAAATAATGGGCTTATACATGTTTAAACTTCCTATCAGACGTTAATCACTACAACGAGTTGCAGTAATCGTTCCGACCTTATCCGTACGCATAAATGCTATTAAATTCATATCGGCAAAGCAGCCCAAAACTTTATCTATTTTGGCCCTAAACTTCTCAGATCTAGCTCAGTGTCCTCTTCTACACAGCTGTTAATAAAAAATCATCGAGTACTCCTGCTAAAGGATAGCCACAAATCTGCCGATACAGGCACGTTAATTGCTTAACTCATTGCTAAAAGGCAGGTTTGTCAGTTATCCGGCACAAAGCTATGCAAAAAGCTATGTCAAACAAATATGCAGAGTAACTATGCACAATAACCATGCCATCAATTTCTCGAAAACTGGACAGGTAAGATGAAACCAGCGCTATATTCAATCACAGCACTCGTGTGCTTAATGTCATCCGTTGTCACGCTGCCAGCACAAGCCAAGTGGATCACTGCCAGTGGCCAAGCAAAAATTACCGATAACAACGTCACTCAAGCAAGAGAAAACGCCATTCACCAAGCCGTAAGTTATGCCACGTTACAGTCCGGTGCACGCTTTAGTAGCCAACAAACCGTCAGTAACGGCCAATTAATCAATGACACTTTTGCCATGGCACATCAGGCGCAAAGCCAAAATGTTGAACTTATCAGTGAGCGTATTGAAAACAATGAAATCACCGTCAATGTTCGTATCGATATCATTGAACCGCTCAACGACACTTGCCAAAGTAGCCAGCTTAAAGCGGCCATTTTAATCCCCCAGGCATTAATCAAAGACAGAACCCAGCTTAGAGTCGGCAATATTGGTCTGTTCGAGCAAAACCTGTCAGAGCGTTTAGCCTTCACGCTAGAGCAACACTCTAACAGTAGCTTTCCACTGACCCATGCCAATGAGCGTTTAGACATAGACCAAGCTTTAATTGATGTGCGTGGCTATCGCTTACCTAGCTGGTTGAGTGAGATAACAGACAGCCAATATATTCTGCTGCCAGAGATCATCGATATATCAACTGAAGATTTCACCAGTACCCTTGGGCTGTGGGACAACGACCCCATGCGTAATTTTCAAATTCGAGTATCGCTCTTTCATGGTATTAGCGGCGAGAAAGTCTGGAGTCAACAATACAGCCAAGCGGCAGAATGGGAGTTTAAGCGCCAGCAAACGGTTAACTCTAATAGCACCAGTTTCTGGAGTTCTGACTACGGCCAGGTAATTGATCAAATTTTGGCTCAAGTTAGCAATGATTTAGATAACAGCTTAAATTGCCGCCCACTACTCGGTCAGGTGGTATCTAAACAGGCCGATAGGATTATCCTCAACCTAGGCAGACGCCACGGCATTCGAGTCGGTGACACGCTTCAACTAGTATTGCAGCAAAATATGCCCGATAGACTCGATAACATGCGCGCGGTGGCAGGAAAAAGTAAAGCGACCATCACCATAGATCAAGTGACAGAAGAAAGTGCTACAGCGGTATTAGATGGCATCGCCGCATCGCTCAATATTCAAATTAATGACTTGGCGATAAAGCTATAACTGGAGCAGGCTTAAGCCTGCACTAAAATGACTGGCTAACATTACTGGCGTAAATTGCAGGTTAATCACTAAATAAATGGGATTAGCCTGCAAAATGCTCAGCCGCAGAACATTTATTAAGCAACTAAATTTAAAGACTTTTCATCAGCTCTTTTCATCTAGTGTAAAACCAGTATAATCAGCATCGTCTCCCTATAGCTCAACAGGATAGAGCAGTCGCCTCCTAAGCGATCGATCGGGGTTCGAGTCCCTGTGGGGAGACCATATACACTCCTTTGTATATGCAATTCAATAAGCACTACCGTCTTAAACGTTTCAGTATCTAAAATAAAATTTCGCTAGATTAAACAAGCTTAAGCTAAGTAGGTTGTTTACGATGGGGCTTTGAGCATGCACTTTATCTATTCACGTTCTGCTTTACGCGCAGGATCATTTTTCATTTAAGTTTGCTCAAATAATACTGCGCGGCGAATATTATCGCGATGACTAGATTTTCACACAGGCAAAAATAGCGTTGCCTGAAATGCCATCCCAAGGCGTCAGCCTGTCGTAGTCATGTTCAAGGATATGCACTTCAAAGTAAGGCTGCAGTAACTGCTGCAATTGTGCAAATCCGACCGCGACCATAGGGTGTTCATCTTGCCAAGACTGGGTGATATCACCGGTTGTTTTTTGAATGCTGAGTTTAAGCGCCTGTTTTTCACCGTCACCCGAGTAATACCAACCTGAGCTAAACACAAACTGACTGTCTTCATGAGCTGCGCTATGGCTAACCACTGAGCTGTTGTCTATTCGGGTCTTTTTTACGGCGTTAAAACAAAACATACCGCCCGTTGCTAACGCGCGATGTACGCTGCTAATACACTCTTTCAGTTTTTCAATACCATCGCTGTAGTGGATGGAATACAGAAAACAGGTGATCAAGTCTAATGGCTCATCGACCGTGAAATTGGCCATGTCATGACACACAAAATCGGCTTCAGGGCAACGTAGCTTAGCAATATCGAGCATCGGCTGATTGATATCTAGGCCGCTACTTTGAAATCCATTTTCAATAAAATATTGAACATGGGGACCTGTACCACAGGCTAAGTCGAGATGGCGGACGCCTCTATTGCCGAATAATTGATGCAGACGGCGAATGCAGTCACTTTGTGCTTGATAGTTAATATCGGCACACATCAAATCATAATAACCAGACAGGTCGGTGTATAGCGCGTTAGTTTGCGTTGTCAGCAAGGGGGTTTACCGTGAATTTTTTGGGTGGCGCATACTATACTAATTGTCGATATTTGCGAAGCAGATATAAAGGCACATTGTCGACTTGGCTTACAAAATAGTTAATTTTAGCCGAAAGCTTCAGTAATATTGAGGCTTACGTATAGCCTACAACTCACTCACTTCCCCTTTCTACTTAAATATTCATAAGCTGTAATAAAAAAACATTCATGCCGCTGCTATTGCTGTCTCTTGCAAGGTATAATGCCGCCGTTCTCACCTAAAATACCGTTTCAAGAGAGGCTCTGTGGCACATACTTATATTCCATTTGAACAATACAAACGTAAATGGATTTTTAATCATAAAGACCTTCCTGTTACCGATGAAGACAAGGCGCTTATTTTGCCGCTTGATCAGAAGTCATCAATGGAAGTTTGGAATAAGTGGATAAGCAACAAAAGTAGCCGCACAGAACAGTTCACTAAAGGTGACTGGGCAGCTAAAGACACTGCTTGGGTGTTAACCGAACACTGGCAAAGTGCTTGGGATAGTGAAGATCCTGCTTTACCTGAAGGTTTTAGCGAGCATTTTGATTGGGCTGACGACGCCCCCGTATATTTCTGTTACGACAAGTACCAAGTGATTGAAACTCGCTGGGATGTATTTGTGCGTAACTGGAAGTCTTTCCTGTTCTTTGATGATGGTCCACTGCTGATCTCTGCAAAGCAAAAGCAGACAGCACTATTTCACCAAAATGGTCAGTTCCAGTTAGGTTCTCGTGGCTAATTGCCGGCCGTTACCTACTATTTCGAGGTTATTATGAAGTTCATTTCGACCCTATTATTAGCAACCAGTATGTTGGTTTCATCGTCATTGCAGGCTAAAGAGGTTTCTGGCGTTCAGTTAGATGGCTCAATCAATATCGCCAGCCAAACATTGGTGCTCAATGGCGCAGGTGTGCGCAGTAAGTTCTTTATCGACTTGTATGTTGGTAGCTTATATGTGCCAACAGCCCTCGACTCTGCCCAAGCGGTACTTGATGCGCCAAGCGCTGCCGTTCGTCTTAATATCACTTCGGGTATGATCACCGCCGATAAGATGAAAGATGCCATCACCGAAGGTTTTTCTGATGCAACTGACGGCAATACCACGCCAATAGCCGCTCAAATCGAGCAATTTATGGGGCTGTTTAGCGCTGAAATTGTTGAAGGTGACCAATTTACCTTATTAGCCGATAAAGCTACCGGCGTCACCGCGTACAAAAATGGTCAAGCTCAAGCAACCATTGCGGGTGAAGACTTTCGTCAGGCATTGCTAAAGATCTGGTTAGGTAAAGAGCCTGCCCAGAACAGCTTGAAAGAAGCCATGCTGGGCCAATAGCAGCCACTTGTAGACGATAAATAGTTAAAACTTAAATGTGACATCCAGGGCGGCTGCGCCTTGGTTGTCGATATCCTCAACACTGTTTTGCGGATTGAGCTCTAACTCACCATTAAAGAAATACCCCGCATAGGCATTAACGCTTACAGAGCGCGAGATATCCCAGCCGACTCTTGCAAAGCTTACCCACTCGTCAATTTCTGCAGTATTTTGTTTATCGGCAATTAAGAAACGATTAGTGCGTTTAGATGCCCCAAGGCCGACGTTCCAATCAGATGCCAGCTGATAGCTAAGCTCTAAGCCTGCCGGTCCACTAAAACCTGCTGAGAATGGATTTCCGAGTTTCAAGTTTTCAGTGATCTGCCAGTTAACTGCAATAAACGGTACGGTTCTAACTTCATCAATATCATTCAGATACGCGACCCCAATACCTAATACATTTCCCGAGTCAAAACGATACATACCGGATAACACGGCACCATAACTTTGTGCATTACTCGATGATGCGCTGTCGGCATATGCATATTGCAACTTTGGCGCAAGCATGAACATCCAGTTTTTGTTGGGACGATAAGAGAGAGATAAACTCGCTTTGTAACGTTCAATCTTATCCCAGGTTTGAGTGCTATCTTTTAGACGTGCCGAGCGCCAATCATAATCTAAATTATCATAACCAACAGCCGCACCTATCGACCACTGCTTACTGAGGCGCATATTAGCTTTAAAATCAAACATCCACTGGTCACGCTGTAACTCATTACCGTCATCACCAACAGATGCTGTGCCCGTTGTTATCCTTGAAGCACTTAATGTAAAAGGGCTCGGTCGATAAGATGATGGTTTCCCGTTCTCTTTAGCTAATACTGTTGGGGACACAATCAATGTTGATAAGGCAAGTACGCTCACTGCCAGAGGCTTTTTCATATTGCTAACTCCATTAGCTAATCATTATTCAGGCAACATGTAATAACACTAGTTCATTGCAACTCTACCTTACGATAAAGCTTAGCTACAGGATCATTTTGTATCTAATTAATCGTTTATAGCATTCGTTTATAGCATTAGTTCATCACGAGCACTCATCGCAATGGCTCGGTTATTACTAAAGCGGAACGACCCTAATAACAAAGAGCTAAAGCGCCTTGTTATTTATCCTTAACTGACTTTATAAGCCCTTAAGAACATCTCTACCGTCTCGTTAATGTACTGCTCACGTTCGGCAAGTAAATCACTCACGTCTAAGCCAAGATCAAGTCTCATACGTACCTCACCAAAAATCATCAAACAAAGGCGCACCGCGCAATGCTGAGGATGATTGAACTCATACACACCAAGTGTAGAAACCCGTGTTAAATAGTCTCGCAATAAACCTAAAATATGCTTAGGCCCCGCGCTATAGAATAACTGTGAGATCTCTGGGTGCGAGTCAGCTTGTGACACGCAAGCTTTAAAAACGGTGACAGCTTCGGGGCTGGTTATCACCTCGCCAAAGTGTTTGGCAAACAAAGATAAGCTGGCCTCTGGCGTTGATGGATCTGACAACAACTCTTGATTGACCCCATGTACTAGGCACTTAGACTCAATCGATGCGACAAAGAGATCGTCTTTACAGCCAAAATGAGAGTACACCGTTTGTTTCGAGACCCCCGCTAACTTAGCCACTTCATCCATGCTGGTATTGGGAAAACCCTGCTCGCAAAAGAGATCTTTTGCAGCCTGCAAGATCTGCTCACGCTTTTGCTCACTTCGACTCAATACTGGTGAATTCATAAAGGGCTTCACTCCTGCGGTAGGCCTTGTTGGTAAATCACTCGTGCTATTTAAGCATAAGATGGACTACCCAGTCCATTTAGCACACAAATGGACTGGACAGTCTAGTTTCTAATCACTAGACTAGGCAGTCTAGTTTAACCAATTTTTAACCTAATGCACGAAATTGCGTTACCAACACAGGCTGAAAGTAATGAATATCAAAAGAGTTATAACTCGTCGTAAGCTGCTACTTAGCTTAGTTGTAGTCACTCTATTGCCAGCATGCCAGGACTCATCGGTCGAGCAAGCTGCTACGCCAAGTTATCAGTCTGTTAATGCAGAGGTGTTAAATCTCAGTGAGGGCTATGAATTTGTTCAAGAATTTTCAGGTACCATTCGTGCTGGTAACACCACTGGTATAGGTTTTGAACTGGCGGGAAAAATTAATACCTTAGCCGTTGATAGTGGTGACAGAGTCAAACAAGGCCAGCTACTGGCAAAACTCGATACTCGCCTGTTAATGGCTGAAAAAAATGAGTTAGATGCAAGTCTCTCGCAAAACAAAGCTGACGTAGACTTAGCTAAGGCCACATTAGACAGAAGCCTAGGGTTGCAACAACAAGGCTATGTATCAGAGCAGCAGCTTGATGAACTCAAAGGCCAACTGAGCAGTTTACTGGCAGCCAAAAATCGCTTACATGCGTCATTACTTGCTAACCAATTAAAAATTGAAAAGTCAGACTTACTCGCCCCCTTTGATGGCGTTATTAGCAAGCGAAGCCATAACTTAGGTGAGGTCATCGGTGTCGGCAGCCCAGTTTTCACCATCATAGAGCAAAATAATGTTCAGGCGTATGTAGGGGTGCCAGTCGAAATAGCCAATAACTTGGTGGCAGGTCAAGGTGTCGACTTAAGAGTCAGGCAGCAACACTACCCTGCAAGCATTGCTGGTATTGGTGCCGAGCTAAACCCAGTGACTCGCACCGTTGAAGTGAGGCTGACTCTGCCCGCTGACGCTAATGTTATTAACGGTGAGCTAAGTTACTTAAACTACGATAAAACCATCATCAATCAAGGCTATTGGGTGCCGATAAGTGCATTAACCGATGGTGTGCGCGGATTATGGAATATTTATGTCCTGACTCAAACTGATGAACCACTGTTTAGCATCGAACGTCGGGATGTTGAGATCATCTATACCGCTAAAGATAAAGCCTTTATCAATGGCGCGGTTAGCCCTAATGAACAATACGTCTCACAAGGGTTACATAAACTGGTCGCGGGTCAATTGGTCACTCGCCAAACTCAGCTCGTGACGAGGTAACGCAGATGGTTAAGTCATTAGTTGAAAATGGACGCCTAATCAGTCTGATCATAGCCCTGCTGATTGTCGCAGGCTTTGGCGCAATATCTAGCCTGCCACGTATGGAAGATCCTGAGATCACCAACCGCTTTGCATCGGTGATCACTCATTATCCTGGCGCCTCTGCCGAGCGAGTTGAAGCATTAGTTACCGAGGAGCTTGAAAGTGAGCTGAGACGGCTTGAAGAGTTAAAGCTGGTGCAGTCCACATCAAGACCCGGGATCTCTGTCATCCAACTTGAATTAAAAGACAGTGTGGTAGAAACCGCGCCCGTATGGTCTAGAGCACGAGATCTCATCGCAGATGCCAAAGCTCAGCTGCCAGCGTCAGCACAAAATCCCACTCTTGACGACCAACTCGGTTACGCTAATACCGCTATACTCGGTATCGTTTGGCGCGGTGGCGGCGAAGTGCGTACCGATATGCTTAACCGCTACGCTAAAGAATTGCAAAGTCAGCTACGGCTACTCAGTGGCACCGATTTTGTTAACATCTATGGCCAACCAACTGAAGAGATCTTGGTCCAGCTGGACGGTAATAAAGTTAACCAGTTAGCCCTATCAGCGCAGTCTATCGCACAAATTTTACAACTTGCCGATGCTAAGGTATCTGCAGGTGAGATCAATAACGACAACTTTCGTGCGCTCATCGAAGTCTCCGGTGAACTTGACTCGATTGCACGCATCGGCCAAGTGCCGTTAAAAGTTACCGAGAATGGGCAGATAATCCGTTTAGGTGACATTGCACACATTAGTCGTCAACCCAAAGAACCCGCCAACAGCATTGCGCTAATAGAGCAACAACAAGGCGTGATGGTCGCCGCAAGAATGCTCAGTAACACCCGTGTCGACCTTTGGCTT
This sequence comes from Shewanella sp. 0m-8, assembly GCF_052977265.1. Taxonomy (NCBI): domain Bacteria; kingdom Pseudomonadati; phylum Pseudomonadota; class Gammaproteobacteria; order Alteromonadales; family Shewanellaceae; genus Shewanella; species Shewanella sp. 0m-8. The sequence goes on from NZ_JBRIMB010000004.1 coordinate 59,498, forward strand.
GAACAAGTTAGGCTGTCAGTTAATGAGTTACAAAGCAGTATTCCTGCCAATATCGAGATTGAGTGGCTATTTGACCAAGAAGGTTACACCACAGATAGACTAAGCGATTTAGTGGGCAGCTTATTATTAGGCTTTGTGATTATCTTAGTGGTGTTGATGCTGACACTCGGACTGAGAAATGCCCTTATAGTCGCATTGTCATTGCCTCTCACCGCGCTTTTCACCTTAGCCTGTATGAAATATATTGGCCTACCAATCCACCAAATGTCGGTCACAGGTCTTGTGGTCGCGCTGGGTATTATGGTCGATAACGCCATTGTGATTGTTGATGCCATCTCTCAGCGCCGCCAAAAAGGCATGGATAGTCTCAGTGCAGTGAAAGAAACCTTGCAGCACCTATGGTTACCTTTAGCTGGCTCAACCATTACCACCATGCTCGCCTTTGCGCCAATTGTGTTAATGCCTGGCGCTGCCGGTGAGTTTGTTGGCGGCATTGCTATCTCGGTCATGTTTGCCTTACTCGGCTCTTTTATTATCTCGCATACGATTATTGCAGGTCTTGCCGGCCGCTTTGGCGCTGATGGCAAAGGCACTCACTGGTATCACCACGGTATTAACTTACCCTTTATGAGCAATGCCTTTAGGCAAACATTGACGCTTGCGTTATCACGCCCTTTGCTAGCAGCTGTGGTCATCGGCGTATTACCCGTGATGGGCTTTATCGCCGCAGGCAAGATGACCGAGCAATTTTTTCCGCCATCTGACAGAGATATGTTTCAAATTGAAGTCTATCTCGCTCCGCAAGCCAGTATTAGCAATACCCGAGCGCAAGTGGCAAAAATCGATGCTAACTTACGCCAAACGGATGGCATAACTCGAATTGATTGGGTCGTCGGCGGCAATGTGCCCTCTTTCTATTACAACCTATTACAGCGCCAGCAAGGGGCGAGTAATTATGCCCAGGCTATGGTAAAAGCCCGAGATTTTGCTACCGCAAATCAGTTGATCCCTCAGCTGCAAATTTCACTCGATAAACAGTATCCAGGCGCACAAATTATTGTGCGTAAGCTCGAGCAAGGTCCACCATTTAATGCCCCTGTAGAGGTGCGTATTTTTGGCCCCAATCTTGACCAGCTTAAGCTACTTGGCGAGCAAGTTCGCAAAGCGTTATCGGATACTCAAGATGTTATCCATACCCGTGCCACCCTAAGTGCTGGGGCGCCCAAAGTCTGGTTCCAGATCAATGAAGACGCCAGCTTAATCAGCGGTCTGTCATTAACCGATATCGCTAAACAGATAGAAATGGCCACCACTGGTATTAAAGGCGGCAGTATTTTGGAGCAAACTGAATCCCTGCCGGTGCGCGTTAGATTGGGTGACAGCACCCGCGAGCAACAAACCAAACTGTCGGCTATCACGCTAGTGTCGGGTCAAGGTACTGGTATCCCGTTATCGGCGATTTCAAGCAGTCAAATTGAGGTGAGCCGCGGCGCGATCCCTAGACGTGATGGCCAGCGAGTCAACGTGATTGAAGCTTACATTACAGCTGGCGTATTACCACAAACTGTAGTGGATAATGTGAATGCTAAACTCGACGCAATTGAGCTGCCTAGTGGCTACCGCCTAGAGCTCGGTGGTGAAAGTGCTAAACGTAATGAGGCGGTAGGCAACTTAATGTCTAATCTGGTCCTTGTGATCACTCTGCTGTTGGCCACGGTAGTATTGTCGTTCAACTCGTTTAGACTCACTGGGATCATTTTATTTAGCGCCATTCAGTCTGCAGGCTTAGGCCTACTCGCGGTATATACATTTGGTTATCCGTTTGGCTTTACAGTGATTATCGGTTTATTAGGTTTAATGGGGCTTGCGATTAATGCGGCTATCGTCATTTTAGCCGAGCTTGAAGAGGTGCCAGCCACGCGAAATGGCGATACCCACTTGATTGTCGAACTTGTCTCCAGCTGTGGCCGCCATATCGGTTCAACGACCATTACAACCATTGGTGGATTCCTGCCGTTAATCATTGCAGGAGGCGGTTTTTGGCCGCCCTTTGCCATTGCGATAGCTGGCGGAACCTTACTGACGACCTTACTTTCATTAGTATGGGTGCCAACAATTTATTACTTGATTATGCGGCCTAAGAAAGTTAAACAGCTAAGCCCAAATGCCCCGCTAGCAAGTGGCGAAGTCAGTCGTTACCGGTTTGTTCCTCGGTATTGAGCATCACTCCCTTACTCACATAAGTAATGGGAGTGGTTATATTAAGAAGAGTACTGCAAGAACGACTCATTCAAGGGCATTCAGACTGATGCGATGAGTATTCAAGTGAGATTAAAAAGAGATTTCAACACTATTCAAACACGATTTAACGGCTATAACATATAGCCGTGTATAAGAAGTCGCTGTGGAAGCATAGCAGTTGAACATCAAAGCTAAGTTAATCTAATACACATCAAAGCTAATCATCAAAGCTAATCATTAGAGCTAAGTGCACAATTAAGCTAATTTGGAGTGTGCGACTAATATCTGATAGATTTGATCCTTAAGTGCCACCCGCTCCGCCTTTAACGCCATAAAGTGCGCATCACTGGTCGGCACTTCATTTTCTTCAAAACCACGAATTTGATGATCGAGTTGATGATATCGTTTCGCTAACACGCAAAATGCTTTATTGCGGCTCTTAAGCTCAATAATCGCTGACAAGTATTCTGGAAACTCGTGGGTCAGCAAGTGGTTTTCACCCAACATATTTCTCTCCTTATTATGTATTCATTATTATGCAACCAGTAGACATTATCGTCGTTAGCTTAACGCTTAGCTAGCGATCGCAGTTATTTCACATCCTGCTTACTGTAAAGATATCTTTAGCCAATTTGTTATCAATGGTTAACTTATAGACCTGCATCAATTCTTTTTAAAAAGAATTCAATTACATTGACTTAACCCTCAGCAAAAATTGAAACTGTATGAACTATAAGAATTGGCCGATTGCTAAGCAAATTGGCATGCTTGCTTTATTACTCACCGTACTCATTTTTGGCTTTCTTGGCTGCGTTTCCTATTTAACCGCATCAGATGTGTTAAGAGATAAGGGCATTAGCGCGATGCAGGCTCAAACCAAAGGCACTGCAGATTTAATCGAGCTGCAATACGAGAGTCTATTATCGCTCGCCAAGCGTAATGCTGACGTGTTTCGCGCCATGTATCCTGGTAACTTCCATAAACCAGATAAAACGGTCCGAGTCATGGGAGTTGAAACGCCAGCGCTCAGGCATGAAAGGGAACAAATTAACGCCTCTAAGAGTAAAGTCGACCGCTACTCTAACCTAACTGGCGGCAACGCAACCGTATTTGTTCGCGAAGGTGATAACTTTATCCGCATCTCGACTTCGTTAAAAAAGTCTGATGGTAAACGGGCATTAGCGACCTACCTTGATAAACAGCATCCTGCTTACAATGCCATGCTAAAGGGCAATGACTATGAAGGTTATGCTCAGCTGTTTGGTAAAGACTACATGACTATCTACCGCCCAATTAAAGATAGTAGTGGCAGCGTAATCGGCATTTTATACATAGGCTTCGATATCAGTGGTTCATTAGCACAATTACGCGGTGCGATTAATAAGCTCCAGTTAGAAGAGTCTGGCCACTATTTGTTAGTACGTAAATTAGACCACACCATAGTCGCTCATCCAAAGCACTCTGCTGGTAGCAAAGTCAACACTGACATCCTTGATGGGATAACCCTAGAGCAAGCTCTAACTCACCTTGGCTCGTGGGAATATACCAATAGTAAGGGAGAAACCGCTTATGCCTATACCATCGATATCCCAGGCTGGAACTGGTCGCTGATTGGGCAAGTGGATGGCGCAGAGCTTAACGAAGAAAGTGTTACCTTACTCAACATTAATATGGGCGTGTCGTTAATCGGCATGATGGTCATTACCTTGCTGTTGTCTTTGGTTCTGGTTCGAGCTCTCAAACCACTTGGAACATTACAAAATCAGCTTGAAAAGCTGGGTTCGGGCGATCTGTCCCAATACTTTGCTGCTAGCGAGGCTAACAGCAAAAATGAGGTAGATTTAATCACTAACAGTACCGCTAAGATGGCGACGAATCTCAGGGAACTTATATTAGCTTTGCAGCAGTCGGTCACCGCACTGCAAACACATTCTAACCACACTCAAGAGACCGCTCGTTTAAATGGTGAAGAAGCACAATCCTTAATGGCACAAACAGACCAAATCGCCACAGCCATCGAAGAGATGTCAGCCTCTGTACGCGATGTTGCTAACCATGCAAATGAAGGTGCGAGCATGAGCCAGCGAGTCGATGATGCAGCCAAAGGTGGGCAAGCCCTTCTTAATGACTTAGTTAATGGCCTACAAAGCCTAAGTAATCAACTGACTGATAGCCACAATAGTGTCGAAGTGGTCAATAAAGAGAGTCAAGCAATCAGCCAAGTTACCGAAGTCATTAACAGCATTGCCGAGCAGACCAACCTGCTTGCACTAAATGCAGCCATTGAAGCGGCGAGAGCGGGTGAGCAAGGTCGAGGTTTTGCCGTCGTCGCCGATGAAGTGCGCACCCTAGCGCAGCGAACTCAAACGTCTATAGCCGAGATTGGAAAAACCATTACTCAGCTGCAGTCTCAAGTGAAACTGACTGCTGGGCAGATGAACCAAAGTAATGAGCTTGGTGATGCCTCTGCCGCTCAAGGTAATGAAGCGATTGTACAGCTTATAGAGATCAACAGCAGCATTGCAGAACTCGCCACAACAGCCAGTAGTATTGCCAGTGCGACAGAGCAACAAAGTGCTGTAGCCGAAGAGATCACTCGCAATCTACATCAAATTACCGAACTTGCTAGAGACGGCGAACAACGCGCTGGAGACAGTGTCGATTCAGCTGAAAGCTTAGCTTCTATTGCCAATGAGATTAATACTAAGATCAGCGTGTTTAAGGCGTAATGTTTCAGCCAAGAGCACAATGACTCATCAATGAAGTCACAAAGGCAGCCGAGAGAGCTGCCTTTTTCTTTGTTCAAACAAGCCGAAGACACATGCTATAGCTCTGATTTTAAATATATTTAACTGATTAACTGCTAGATTTTTTAACTAACAGCGTTCTATAATCCGGCCACATTCATGTATAACAGTGTTGTTTCACAATACTGTTATACAACACAACGACCATTCATATTGAGTACCTATATGTTACGCAACTTTTTCATCGTTTGTTTCATCTTGATTATGGCCGGCTGTGCCAGTCCGCAAATTAATTCGGTCCAGGGTAAGAAATTACTGATCATTGCCGGTGAAGGACTCAATACCACCTATGAAGATAGCCCCGCCGCAAATGGTTTTCTTTTTGAAGTAGGTAAAACCTTTGCCACAGATCTTGGTCATAAACTGGAAGAGTTTGGCTTTGAGTCTTATCTGTTTGTCAGCAAAGACTCGGCGACCTATAAGCAGGAGTACCAACGCGCGGTTAACCGTTTGATGACTGATGAGACCATCGATGGAGTGGCCGAGATTAAAGTGTTGCACACCAAAGATGGTAAGGTAAACGAAATCGCTGTTTACGCAACTTACTTTACGACAGACCTGATGACCAAAGGCTGCGATCTACGTACTTCTAAAAACTGTTACAGCGTTAAAATACTCGATAAAGTCGGCGACCGAAAACATTTGATTGTCGATCAAGCAACTGGAAACTTTAATGAGACCCCAGTGTCTGAAATGGTGATGGATACCGCGCTGTTCATCTATCGCGCTGAGCTGTAATAATTGACTCATTGACATGTTCTGCCACTAGGCTTCGGCTGAAGCCTAGTAATCCTTTACTTTCCCTTAGCCTGTACCAGCCTTTCTTAGCACCTTCTTTTGCCGTCTCAGCTTATATTGTCTTTGCTTTACCATCTCAGCTTACCCTTAAAAGATTGATGGTCTGAGGCCCAACCTACAATAAACAAGAGTTAGGCTTTACTCCTTGCCTACCCAGCTTATACCGTTTTAGCTTGCATTATCTTAGCTCGTATCATCTTAGCTTTCCGTAAGTGAGCCAGCGAACGTTCCGTCAACCGTAAGGCCGCAGGCCGCTCCGCTTTCATCGTCTTTGCTTTCACCGTCTCAGCTTTTCCTAGCTCCTAGAACCTGCTTTCCCTAGCACCTGTTTTTACCTTCTTTAAAAACAAAAAGCCCCGCATTAACGGGGCTCTTACTTAACCATTCAACTGTTTAAAGATTAATCTTCTTTTTCAGCGTCACGGTCCATATTCTCAGTCGTTTCAAGCCATAGAGCATTGATAATACCGAAAGAACAGGCTAACAATACGCCTAAAATCCAAGCAAAATACCACATAATCTAGGCTCCTATTAGTAAAGTGAGGTCTTGTTCTTTTCGATGAAGTCGCGAGATAAACGACCAAACATCTTCAAGTAAGTCCAAACCGTGTAGCTAAGTACAATCGGTACAAAGATGATTGCAGCCCATGTCATCACGGTTAGTGACATCTCACTCGCAGTCGAATCCCACATAGTCAAACTGACGTTTGGCTCTAGTGAAGATGGCATAACGAATGGGAACATTGCTGCGCCACACGTTAGAATAACCGCTGCAATACCTACTGAGCTAAAGAAGAACGCAAAACCTGAACGGTTAATGCGGCTACATAGCAATACTAAGATAGGCATAAGTAGGCCAATCACTGGGAATGCCATAGTCAGTGGATACTTATCGTAGTTCACTAACCAAGCGCCGGCTTCAACAGCAACTGTTTTAAGGGTTGGGTCAGAAACGCCATACGTGTCGATAGCTGAAGTAATCACGTAACCGTCAATACCATTCACTAACCACACACCCGCAGCGCCGAAGAATACGAATAGTGCTACAGATAGCAACTGCGACATCTTAGCAGCGCGTTCGCGTAGCTCGCCTTCTGTCTTCATTTGTAGCCAGGTTGAGCCCTGTAGCATAAACATGCTCACGCTCACTAGGCCAGCTAGAATACCAAAGCCATTTAGTAAACCGAAGAAACCGCCGTGGTATGTCGCACGCAAGTATTCGTCAAAGTTAAACGGAACACCTTGTAGCAAGTTACCAAACGCAACACCGATGATTAGTGGCGGAACAAAACCACCCACAAACAGTGCCCAGTCCCAAGACTTACGCCATCTTGGGTCTTCAATCTTTGAACGGTAGTCAAAACCTACAGGGCGTAGGAATAATGCAAACAGTGTTAACATCATTGCCACGTAGAAACCTGAGAAAGACACGCCGTAGACCATAGGCCAAGCTGCGAACAATGCACCACCCGCGGTGATCAACCAAACTTGGTTACCATCCCAATGCGGTGCAATAGAGTTAATCATGATACGGCGATCAGTGTCGTCTTTACCGATAATCGGTAATAAGGCACCCACACCCATATCGAAGCCATCTGTGACAGCGAATCCGATGAAAAGCACACCAATCAGTGCCCACCAGATAAATCTTAACATTTCATAATCAAACATAATCAGATCTCCAGTTTAGGCATCAAGCTTTTCAAAGTGATAGCGACCCGTCTTCAAACAGCTTGGGCCAATACGCGCGAACTTAATCATTAGATAAAGCTCAATCACTAGTAAGATTGAATAAAATAGCGTGATAGAAATAATACTGAACATTAAATCGCCTACAGACAAGCTAGAGGCTGACATAAATGTCGGCAGTACTTCAGAAATCGTCCAAGGTTGACGGCCGTATTCAGCCACAAACCAACCACACTCAATCGCAATCCACGGTAGTGGTAAGCTGTAAAGTGCCGCTTTAAGAACCCATTTCTTCTCTTCGATTTGATGACGCGTGCTCTGCCAAAATGCTGCAGCAAACACCAATAACATCACCATACCCGCACCAACCATGACACGGAAAGACCAGAACATAGGTGCTACGTTTGGAATCGAGTCATTAGCCGCGGCTTTGATTTGCTCTTCTGTTGCATCTGTCACTTTGTCAGTGTAACGCTTCAGTAGTAAGCCATAACCTAGGTCAACTTTAGCGTCTTCAAATGCCGCTCTAACTTCAGGCGTTTCATTACCGTTACGCAATTGCTCAAGCAGACCGTATGCAACCATACCGTTACGAATACGCACTTCATGCTCTGCAATTAAGTCCTTGATACCCGTTACTTGCTCATCAAGTGAACGAGTGGCAATGATACCCATAGCATAAGGAATTTTGATTGCGTAATCAGTGTGCTGGGTTTCCTGATTAGGGAAACCTACTGCAGTAAAGGCTGCTGGAGCAGGCTCAGTGTGCCACTCAGCTTCAATTGCTGCTAACTTAACACGTTGTACTTCACCCACCTTGTAGCCTGACTCGTCACCAAGAACGATTACAGACAAGATAGATGCCATACCGAAACTTGCAGCAATCGCAAACGAGCGACGTGCAAATGGTAAGTCACGCTTCTTCAAGATGTAGTAAGCACTGATTGCTAGAACGAACATCGCACCGGCAACATAACCTGACGCTACAGTGTGAACAAACTTCACCTGCGCAACTGGGTTAAAGAGTACTTCGCCCCAGCTGGTCATTTCCATACGCATGGTTTCGTAGTTGAATGTGCTACCCACTGGGTTTTGCATCCAGCCGTTAGCCACTAAGATCCACAATGCTGACATGTTAGAACCTAGCGCAACTAACCAGGTTACCGCCAAATGTTGGCGTTTACTGAAACGATCCCAACCGAAGAAGAACATACCGACTAAGGTAGACTCTAGGAAGAACGCCATTAGGCCTTCGATAGCAAGTGGAGCACCAAAGATGTCACCGACGTAGTGCGAATAGTATGACCAGTTAGTTCCGAACTGGAACTCCATCGCCAAACCAGTTGCAACGCCAAGTGCAAAGTTGATACCGAATAACTTACCCCAGAACTTGGTCATATCTTTATAGATTTGCTTATTGGTCATCACATAAAGTGATTCCATAATGGCTAGCAAGAATGCTAACCCCAAGGTCAAGGGAACAAATAGGAAGTGATACATGGCTGTCATCGCAAACTGAAAACGCGACAGCTCAACAACCTCTTCTAAAATCATTTGTGACTCCTTAGGTGGTGCGTCAAATCACTTTCGTTAGATCCCCATCAACGAGAGTGACTGCCTATATAGGAATATTAATGCAGTAAAATAGTTAGGTTTTATAACAAAACCCCAACTTCAACCGCGCTTCGTTGTTTAATTCATAAATTTTGTATTTTAAAGCCAAAAACACTAGCAAGCCCACGCTTGCGATCACATTTTTAATGGCCGTTGTGACTTCCTTCTCGAAAACGCAAATAAAGAATAAACAAATTAGTTAATATCAGTCACTTGCAATACGAAATAAGGTTATCCGCAGTGTTTTTATACCATTCAAAATTGATTCAAATCAATCAAAGCATTCGGTTTCAACGGGTTTTGAGGTGAAGCACACAGTTCCACCATGAAGACCGTTGACAGCATAAAACACTCATGGTAGGAGCGATTCAAAAGTGAACAAAGTTGACAGTTTTAGCTAATAAGCAGTTATTTCACACCTAACCTTGCAAAACACCATTCCTTAACAAACCCAGCAACAGTAATCATAGTGCAAATAGGTAATGCAAAAATTGAATTTCCACAGTAAAGCCATTTAAAACAACGCTTTACAAAAAAGCCTGCGGAAATTGATTTTAAGACCTACATTTTCGGATAAGTTTTAATAATGTCAAAGTGTAATTTTTCTCGTTTGATCAAAAATTAGACCTCGCCTAAAATGAGCACCAAGTTAAGGAGACAGTCTGATTAACCCGGTGATGTAGCCCGGTAAAGACTTACTCCGCTTATTATTATCAATCTTGGTGGAGATACCATTATGACAAAATTATTCGAGCGTCTAGTTGTTAGCTATCAGCGTGTTTTCGTTGAACTTTATACTTCTAGAGAGCTATAAACACTGCTTTCTAATGCAAGATTTATCTTGAAGTTTTGTTAGCGCAAAGCGGCCCTCCTTAGTAATAAGGGGGGCTTTTTTATGCTTCACTCATTATTCTCGTACCTCATCGAAAAAAGCCCACTACTTTCAAAGACTACTAATAACCTCTGCTTATCGATAAAGCTGCTCTGACTAGGCCAAAACACATTAAATTAGTATTCCATGATTGACTAAACAACCACTAATCTCTTGTTTAGTCAATCTTGTTTACTAAAACACTTACCCATCAAAAATTTCATATAAAAAAAAGCCCCTAAATATTAGAGGCTTTCTTAGTATCAAATCAGTATTACATCAGCATTGATGCATATTACCCGACTGATTTTCTCACGTTGCGGAACATTCTCATCCAAGGGCTATCTTCGCCCCAAGACTCAGGATGCCATGAGTTAGCAACGGTTCTAAATACTCGCTCGGGATGCGGCATCATAATCGTTACTCGACCGTCAGTTGAGCTCAATGCAGTAATCGCATTTGGTGAGCCATTCGGGTTCTGTGGATACTGAGTTGCAATTTGCCCATTACCATCAACATAACGTAGTGCAATCGTACCCGACGCTTCTGCAGCCGCTAACGCTTCAGGCGATGCAAACTCAGCGCGCCCCTCACCATGTGACACAGCGATAGGCATGCGAGAGCCTTCCATACCTTGGAAGAACAAAGATGGACTCTTTTGCACTTCAACTAGGCTAAAGCGGGCTTCAAAACGCTCAGAGCGGTTACGCACAAAGTGTGGCCACAATTCAGTGCCAGGAATGATGTCTTTTAAGTTAGACAGCATCTGACAACCGTTACATACACCGAGTGAGAAACTGTCATTACGTTCAAAGAACTGGCTAAACTGCTCACGAGCACGCTCGTTAAACAGAATTGACTTAGCCCAGCCTTCCCCCGCGCCCAGTACGTCACCGTAAGAGAAACCGCCACACGCCACTAAGCCCTGGAACTCCTCTAAGCTAATGCGGCCGCTTAAGATGTCACTCATGTGAACGTCTGTCGCCTCGAAACCTGCGCGATCAAATGCCGCTGCCATTTCAATATGCGAGTTAACGCCCTGCTCACGCAAAATAGCCATCTTAGGCGCTGCGCCTTTTAGGATAAATGGCGCGGCAACGTCTTCACTTGGGTCAAAACTTAAATCAACAGTTAGACCTAAATCGCTAGCGTCTTGCTTAAGCTCGAACTCTTCTTTAGCACACTCTGGGTTGTCACGTAACGCCTGCATGCGATAAGTGGTTTCAGCCCAAATAGTGCGTATTGAAGTACGGGTTTCAGTTAGTACTTCACGCATCCCATCAAAGATTGCAATGCTGTCGCTATCGTTAAGCTCTGCAACTTTGTGGCAAGGTACGCCAGCCGCAGCAAACTTTTCAGTGATAATCGCAGCGTCTTGACGACGAACTTGAATAATCGCACCTAGCTCTTCGTTAAACAGACGTTCAACGTCAGTACCTGTTAGTGCACTCAAGTCAACATTTAGACCGGTGTGGCCGGCAAATGCCATCTCAACTAAGGTCGTGTAAAGACCGCCATCACTTCTGTCGTGGTACGCAATAATTGATTTATCGGCAATCATTGGCTGAATGGTTTCGAAGAAGCCTTTTAGGGTCGCAGAGTTATCAAGATCTGGCGCGATATCGCCCAGTTCACTGTAAACCTGAGCTAAACAAGAGCCACCTAAGCGATTCTGGCCAAGACCAAGGTCAAGCAGTAACAGGTCTGTTTCGCCTTTATCGGTGCGAAGCTCTGGCGTGACAGTGTTACGCACATCTTGCACCACACCAAATGCGGTGATAACCAGCGACATAGGAGAGGTCACGGTCTTTTGAACGCCGTTATCTTCCCATGCCGTTTTCATCGACATTGAGTCTTTACCCACTGGGATAGTCAAAGACAAATCAGGGCAAAGCTCTTCACCAATGGCTTTTACTGCTTGGTAAAGACCCGCGTCTTCACCTGGATGACCCGCTGGTGACATCCAGTTTGCAGACAGTTTAATGTGCTTAAACGAGCCAATATCAGTACCAGCAATGTTTAAGATTGATTCAGCAACTGCCATACGCGCTGATGCGCCAAAGTCCAGTAGTGCAAGCGGCGTGCGCTCACCCATAGACATCGCTTCACCTGTGTATGAGTCATAGCTTGATGCAGTAACCGCACAATCAGCCACTGGTACCTGCCAGGGGCCAACCATTTGGTCACGATTAACAAGGCCTGTTACCGTTCTATCACCGATAGTGATAAGGAAGGTTTTCTCGGCAATAGTAGGTAAACGCAGTAAACGGTGCGCCGCTTCTTGAACTTCAATCGCGCTTTGGTCAAGCGCGGCAGAGTTAGCTTTAGCACTCACCACATCGCGGCTCATTTTAGGCGCTTTGCCTAATAGCACTTCTAGTGGCAAATCGATTGGGTGGTTTTCAAAGTGCTCATCGCTAAGGACAAGTTCTTTTTCTTCCGTCGCTACGCCAACAACTGCAAATGGAGCGCGCTCACGCTGACAAATTGCGCTGAACAGCTCAATGTTTTCAGGCGCAATTGACATCACGTAACGCTCTTGTGACTCGTTACACCAAATTTCTAATGGGCTCATGCCTGGCTCATCAGAGGGCACTTTACGTAGCTCAAACTTACCGCCACGTTCACCATCATTCACAAGCTCTGGGAATGCATTTGATAGGCCGCCCGCGCCCACATCGTGGATAAACTGAATTGGATTGTCATCACCCATCTGCCAGCAGCGGTCGATAACCTCTTGGCAACGGCGTTCCATCTCTGGGTTTTCACGCTGCACGGAAGCAAAGTCTAAGTCTTCACTCGACTGACCTGAAGTCATTGATGACGCCGCGCCGCCGCCCAAACCGATGTTCATCGCAGGGCCGCCAAGCACTACTAGCTTAGCGCCAACGGTGATCTCACCTTTTTGTACATGCTCTTCACGGATATTACCTAAACCACCCGCCAGCATAATGGGCTTGTGGTAACCACGAACTTCAACACCGTTGTGGCTGTTAACTTCCTGCTCGTAAGTGCGGAAGTAACCCACTAGGGCTGGGCGACCAAATTCGTTATTAAACGCTGCGCCACCAAGTGGGCCCTCGGTCATAATATCAAGTGCGGTTACGATACGATCTGGCTTACCGTAATCAGCTTCCCATGGCTGAACAAAACCTGGGATCTTAAGGTTTGAAACACTAAAGCCTGTTAAACCGGCCTTTGGCTTAGAGCCTCGACCTGTCGCGCCTTCATCACGAATTTCACCGCCGCTGCCCGTTGCTGCACCAGGGTATGGGCTAATAGCTGTCGGGTGATTGTGGGTTTCAACTTTCATTAAGATGTGCATCGGCTCTGTGTGGTAGCCATAAACACCATCTTGTTTCGGGAAGAAGCGACCGGCTGTTGAGCCTGTCATTACCGCAGCGTTATCTTTATAAGCCGATAATACGTTTTCTGGGGTCTTCTCGAAGGTATTCTTAATCATCTTGAACAAAGACTTTGGCTGCACTTCACCATCGATTGTCCAATCTGCGTTAAAGATTTTATGACGACAATGCTCTGAGTTTGCTTGAGCAAACATCATTAGCTCGATGTCATTTGGGTTACGACCTAGGCGAGTAAAGTTCTCTACTAGATAGTCAATTTCATCATCGGCTAATGCCAAGCCTAGCTTAGTGTTAGCTTGCTCAAGTGCAACTCGACCTTCGCCAAGCACATCAACGCTGGTGAACTTTGTCGGCTCAGTGCGAGCAAACAATACGCTAGCGCTATCAAAGTTTGGCAGCATCACTTCAACCATACGGTCGTGTAATAGCGCCGTTAACGCTTTAGTTTGTTCGGTAGATAACTCGTCGGCCACAACATAATAGGCAATACCACGCTCTAGGCGCTTAACCTTATTCAGACCACAATTGTGGGCGATATCTGTTGCTTTTGATGACCAAGGAGAGATGGTACCGGGACGGGGGGTGACAAAGTGGAGATAGCCTTCTGGCGTGTGCGCTTCGATAGCGGGGCCGTAGGTTAAGATTTTTTCAAGCTGTTGACTTTCATTTTCATTTAACTGCTCGTTCAAATCAGCTAAATGGATAAACTCGGCATAGATTTGGCACACTGGCAGTGCTGCCGATTCACAAGCTTGCATCAGCTTCTGTACTCTAAACGCCGAAAGTGCAGGGGCTCCGCGGATGATCTCCATCACGTCTTTTCACCTTATATATTATAATTGCAGGGTCAGATCTGGCGCTATTATAGGGAAATGTTTGTCACAAATCATCAGCAGTCGCTATAGAAAACAGTGTTTCCTGTACAGGAAAAAGCGCCTCGATTTTATTTGCTATTGAATGCGCTGATTTCCAGCAAAAAAACAATTTAGGTTCATACTGGATCTAACAGCAACAGCAAATATGCCATTTTTTTACGGCAACCAAGAATGTGTTATAATCGACGGCTATTTCTTTATATTCCTTATAATTTAAGTTAAGCGCTAACAAAAATAACCCATGAAAAGACTGTTACTTATTCTATGCTGTATCACCTTACTGGCTGCCTGCCAGAAGGTTGTCGTGGAACAAGAAAAGCCAGTCTTTGTCCCTGAACCGACTGAGTTAAATGTGGGTACCATATATGGTCCACAGATCTTCTTTACCTCTGGCCAAGGCGATTCTGGCTACGATTATGAGATGGCAGAGCGCTTTGCTAAGTATCTTAATCTCGAATTAAAGATGCAGCCCTACGCCACGATTAGTGAGCTATACGCTGCGATGCGAAGTGGTGAAATTGATATCATCGCCGCAGGTCTTGGAGATACGCCAGCAAGGCGAGAACAATTTAGAGTTGGCCCACCGCTTTATCGTGTTAATCAGGTCTTGGTCTATCGCCAAGGTACGCCTGTGCCAAAAAACATTAATCATCTTGATGGCAAAATCACAGTGACGACTGACTCGTCTTTTGTCGACACCTTAACAGAGCTGCAAAAATCCAATCCCGATTTAGTCTGGAATCAAGAAAAAGACAAAGATTCTGAAGAGCTACTCATGATGATTGCCGCGGGTGATATTCCCTATACGATTGCCGACTCTACCAGTTTCGATATCAACAGACGTTTTATGCCAGAACTGCGTGAAGGATTAATTCTTAAGCATAAGCAACCTGTGGTTTGGCTGTTACCTGCGAACAATAGTGACAAGCTGATGAGCGAACTCCTTGCGTTTTGGCATAAAGAGAAGCGTGACGGTACCTTAGCTCACCTTGACGAAAAATACTTTGCCCATGTTGAGCGCTTTGATTATGTTGATACTCGTGCTTTTATTCGCGCGATTGATAATAAGTTACCCAAATATCAGGCGACCTTTGAAAAACATGCTGGCGATATAGACTGGCGTAAATTGGCCGCGACTGCCTATCAAGAATCGCACTGGAACCCTAATGCTCGCTCACCCACTGGTGTACGTGGTTTAATGATGCTGACCTTGCCGACAGCAAAACAGGTTGGAATTAAAAACCGACTCGACCCATACCAAAGTATTAAAGGGGGGGCGAAATACCTGACTAGCATGCTCGAGCGCCTGCCAGATTCGATTCCTGAAAGCCAAAGGATGTGGTTTGCTCTCGCCTCTTATAATATTGGCCTTGGCCATGTTGAGGATGCCAGAAAGCTTGCTCAGGCTCAGGGGTTAAACCCGAGCGCATGGAGTGATGTAAAAACCATATTACCACTGCTACAAAAACGTCAGTACTACAAGCAAACCCGCTACGGTTATGCCCGTGGTAATGAGGCGGTGCATTATGTTGATAGCATTCGTCGTTATTACGACACCTTAGTGTGGATTGATAATCAAAATAGCTTACTTGAGCTCAAGAAAAAGCCCCTCCAAACAGCCGAAACTCAAGAGCCTAAGCTTGACGTTTCACAGCCGCAGCAGCCTTGAGCCGCAGCAGGCTTGAGCCAATAGACAGCCTTGAGCGTATAAACAGCCTTGAGCCAATAAACAGCCCTGAGCGTATAAACAGCCATGAGCCAATAGACAGCCCTGAGCGTATAAACAGCCTTTTACAAATTAACAGCCCTGCTCAGTAAAACTCGTCAGCAAAAGTCAGATATCGGCTTAAACTCAATCAAACACTTCATTTAATCAAAGATTAATAACACTCACGTAGACTTTTACACTACAACTTGATAAACCTAAATTAAGATAAGCTACATTGCTTAATCTCTCTCATTTAGGGAGATTAATAATACAATTAAACAGTGAATAAAAGATTAGCCAGCATCAACAACACCCATTTAAGAAATGTCTACCGCATCAATGTAAGTGAGGCAAATATGAGAAAAAGAACAATTAACAATGTTGCAGCGCGTCGTCGTAGTCAATTGAAAACACGCCACCAAAAAGTACTGAATAGACAAAAGCAGTTTTTTGTTTTTATTAAACCCGCAGAAGATGCGTTTTTTAACCCTTAGCATCAGACTGTAAAGACTGCTGTTTGGCTAGCGCCTTGGCCACTTTGATCTCTTTTCTACGGCGCCTAAAAAAAGCACTGAGCTGCTCGCTACACTCAGTTTCAAGCACGCCTGATGTAACATCAACCTGATGATTAAACGCGCTATGACGCACAATATCGATAACCGTACCAGCAGCGCCGGTTTTTTCATCTTTAGCACCAAAGACCAATCGACCCACTCTTGAATGCACAATAGCCCCAGCGCACATGGCACAGGGTTCTAAAGTTACGTACAGGGTGGTATCGAGTAAACGGTAGTTCTGCATTATCTGCCCGGCTTGGCGCAAACACTGCATTTCGGCATGGGCGCTAGGATCATGCAAACCGATACTAAAGTTAAAGCCAGCACTGACAACGTCACCGTCTTTAACCAGTACCGCGCCGACTGGTACTTCGCCTCTCTCTTCCGCCTTTATTGCCATATCCATCGCCATCTTCATGAAATGAATATCTTGCTGCTCTTGTGACAATTTACGCCCCTAACCTTTATCTAAAACCTATAAATACTGCTAACCGTACTATTTAAAATCTTAGCTTGATTGCATGAGGCGCGATTATATCAAGCTTTAAACCCTTCGAGTTATCTATCGGTAATTTTCATCACACTCTGGTGCTAGAGACTAGGCTCTAATACTAGGATTTAAATACTAGCTCTAGATACTAGCCTCAAAATATCAGCCTCAAAATATTATGGGTGACATCAATCGCACAAATAAGCCACTAGATACTGCCTAGCCACTTTACCTCATCAACTCGCTCGCCAAAAAACATCGCCCCCGCCACAGTATGATGGCCATAGTCATAGAAGTACTTCTGGTAGTCATCATCAATAGCGTAGCAAGTTTGCTTATGTTTATTACAAACATAATCCATTCGGTCTAACAGAGTCACGCGAGGGTATTTGTCTGCAAGCGTAGTAAGAGTGTGGTTGGCTTCTTGAGTAAACAACTTAACCTCTCGGTGCGAGAACTGCTCAAAGTGCTTTTGATTAATCTTTGAGATATCTAAGCTTGAAATATTATTAGCCCCACGATCTTTTACTAAAAGATGGAACAGAAAGTCGGCATAAGTACGCTGACCAAACTCTTCAAATTCATAGATATTTTTTACTAAAATGGGTTTTTTATTATCTTTTATCAAACGCGTCACTAACGTTTCTATCTGCGGCAAATCCTGCGGTTTATACTGTGAGGCCAACATAATCGTATCGGCTAAGCGATAGTTAGGCGAACTAAAAAATGACTCATCGATATGACCGATTTCAGTGCCAAAGCGAGCTAATTGAAACTGCGCTAAACTCGCTTCACTGCTCGACAGCACGTTAAATAGATCTTTAGAGTGAGAGTTACCAACAATTAATAATCGTTGCCTGTCGTCATCAGCGTCAAACCACTGAGTTCTGTCATAGAGGTTCTTATCCACGCCGTAATCTTGGTTACCACTCAATGCGCGTAAATAGTCCCAACTATTTGCCCCCAACTCTCGGTTATCAGGCTGATAAGATTTAACCATTAGATCCAAATAAGCCTCGTTTGACCTATAGAGATGCTTACTATCCGCAATACCTGCCGCAACCACAAACAACGCAGTCAGTACGCCACCGCTGACAAAAATGAATTTGCGGCTAAAGGCCTGCTTATTTCTAAAAGGGATCTCGACAAAACGCCAGCTCAGATACGACAACACAACAACACCCAGACACAGCGATAGCATCAATTCATGAGAGGGTTCGGTAAAGCTGCGGTACTTTACCAATGCAAACACTGGTTGATGCCATAAATAAGCGCTATAGCTTATCAGGCCGACACCAACAAAAAGCTTGTAGCTTAAAAATCGCTGAACCCAAGTCCCTTGTTGAGCAAATACGATAATTAACACTGTACCAACGGTGGGAACTAAAGCATAAACGCTGGGAAAAGGGAGCCTTGAATCAAAGGTCAATACGGAAAATAAAATCAGCAGTAACCCAAATAGACTCACAAAATTATTAAGCTTTGGCGACATCCACTGGGGGAGCTCCTGCTGCTGATTTAAGAAAAAAGCCGCGAAAACGCCAATTAATAACTCCCAACCTCGGGTCGGTAACAAGTAAAAATTCGCTGTTGGTGCATTGTAAGCAGCCCACTGGGCTAACGATAAACTCAGCAGGAAAATAATCGCCAAAGCCCCAAGAATAACCCGTTTTCCTCTCCCCCATAGGAACATTAGCAGCAGCGGGAAAAAGATATAGTACTGCTCCTCAACCGCCAAACTCCATGTGTGCAGCAAAGGCTTGAGCTCAGCAGCTGTGTCAAAGTAATCACTTTCTAGCCAAAAAAGGATATTAGATGAAAACGTTGCAACGGCAATAATGCTTTGAAAGAAGTCCTTAAGATCCAGCGGCATTAACCAAAGCCAGGCAAAAGGAATACACACTAAGATCACGAAGAAGAGTACCGGTAAGATCCTTCTCGCCCGGCGTTCATAGAAATTAATAATACTAAATCGATTAGATTCAAGTTCAGTTAAAATAATGCTGGTGATCAAGTAACCACTGATCACAAAAAACACGTCTACCCCAACAAAGCCACCACTCAACGCGCTAAAGCCTGCATGAAACAAAATAACGGGGATCACCGCTAACGCTCTTAATCCATCTACTTCAGCTCTATAGCGCATAGGCAAACTCCTTTTAATACATATAAGTCCCTTTATTATTTATATTAGAAGCGTGACTAACTTTAGACAAATAATGCCCAATAAAAAAGCGCGCTCATATTGCTATGTGCGCGCCTTTCTCATAGGTATTAGTCTGAACGTTTTAGGGTTAGGCCTTAGCCTTTATTCCCATTCAATCGTTGCAGGTGGCTTACCAGAAATATCGTAAACCACACGTGAAATACCGTCGACTTCGTTAATGATGCGGTTAGATACACGACCTAGGAAATCATAAGGTAGATGTGCCCAATGCGCCGTCATAAAGTCGATAGTTTCTACCGCACGAAGCGATACAACCCAATCATACTTACGGCCATCGCCCATTACGCCAACTGAACGCACTGGTAAGAACACAGTAAATGCTTGGCTAACTTTGTTATACAGGTCAGCTTTGTGTAGCTCTTCGATGAAAATCGCATCGGCTAAACGTAGCAAGTCACAGTATTCTTTCTTCACTTCGCCTAGTACGCGCACACCAAGACCAGGTCCTGGGAACGGGTGACGATAAAGCATATTGTATGGCAGGCCTAATTCTAGACCAATCTTACGTACTTCATCTTTAAACAGTTCACGCAGTGGCTCAACCAGACCCATTTCCATATCATCTGGCAAACCGCCAACGTTATGGTGAGACTTAATGCAATGCGCTTTACCCGTTACGCTACCAGCAGACTCAATCACGTCTGGGTAGATAGTGCCTTGAGCAAGCCATTTAGCATTAACGCATTTCTTAGATTCTTCGTCGAAGATCTCAACAAATACGCGGCCAATGATCTTACGCTTAGCTTCAGGTTCCGCTTCGCCAGCCATCGCATCTAAGAAACGGTTTTCAGCGTCAACGTGAATGATGTTTAAACCAAAGTGGTCACCAAACATCTCCATCACTTGCTCAGCTTCGTTAAGACGTAGTAAGCCGTTATCAACAAACACACACGTTAACTTGTCACCAATCGCGCGGTGTAGCAGCATTGCCACCACAGATGAATCAACACCACCTGATAGACCTAGAATAACTTCGTCATCACCGATCTGTGCTTTTAAGCGCTCAATCGCATCTTCAATGATTGAAGCTGGTTTCCAGTTTGCAGCACAAGCACAAATTTCTAGCGCAAAATGTTCAAGCATGCGCTTACCTTGGCGAGTGTGAGTCACTTCAGGGTGGAACTGAACGCCGTAGAACTGCTTGTCTTCATTGGCCATAGCGGCAAACGGACACGTTTCAGTTTTAGCAACAGCAACAAAACCTTCTGGGATAGCAGACACTTTGTCGCCATGGCTCATCCACACGTCAAGTAGTGGCTTGCCCGTTTCGCTTACTGCGTCTTCAATGGCTTTGAAAAGTAAAGACTCAGTTTGCACTTCTACTTGTGCATAACCAAATTCACCTTCGCCAACGCCTTGAATTACTTTACCACCAAGCTGCTCAGACATGGTTTGCATGCCGTAACAGATCCCTAGAACAGGAACGCCAGCGTTAAACACATATTCTGGAGCGCGTGGTGAGTTCTCAGCGGTAACACTTTCTGGGCCACCGGCTAAGATAATGCCGTTTGGAGCAAATTCACGAATTTGCTCTTCAGAAACATCCCAAGCCCAAAGTTCACAATACACACCGATTTCACGAATACGACGGGCGATTAGCTGAGTGTATTGCGATCCAAAATCTAAAATGAGGATCTTATGCTCATGAATGTTGCTCATGGGGTACCTTATCTCTATTTTTTCATTGTTAACTAACCAAGCAGTGAGTGCTCTGCGGACCTTCTACTTGGCTTAATTTAAAGGCGACATCAACTGTCGCCTTTAATATCTAAAATACGAATTAAGAACGAGTGCTATAGTTAGGCGCTTCTTTGCTGATCGTTACATCGTGAACATGAGACTCGCCCATGCCAGCTGCAGTGATCTTCACAAATTCCGCTTTTTCATTTAGTTCTTTAATTGTTGCACAACCCGTTAGGCCCATACATGAACGTAAACCGCCCATGTGCTGGTGAATGATCTCTTTTAACTTACCTTTGTAAGCTACGCGACCTTCAATACCTTCAGGTACCAGCTTGTCTGCTGCGTTATCACTTTGGAAATAACGGTCAGACGAACCTTGAGTTTGTGTCATGGCGCCTAGTGAGCCCATACCGCGGTATGACTTATAAGCACGGCCGTTATATAACTCAGTTTCGCCCGGTGCTTCATCAGTACCAGCGAACATAGAGCCTGCCATGATGCACGATGCGCCCGCTGCTAATGCTTTCGCTAAGTCACCAGAGAAGCGAATACCGCCATCGGCGATAACCGGAATATCAAGGTGCTTAACAGCAGCTGCGGCGTCAGATACTGCAGTAATTTGCGGTACGCCTACACCAGTTACGATACGTGTCGTACAGATTGACCCTGGACCAATACCCACTTTAACCGCGTTAACACCGGCTTCAACCAGTGCAAGTGCACCTTCAGCTGTCGCTACGTTGCCACCAACGATTTGTAAATCTGGATATTTAGCGCGAGTATCACGAATACGTTGTAAAACGCCTTCAGAATGCCCGTGCGATGAGTCAATAAGCAACACATCAACACCTGCTAGTACAAGTGCATCAACACGCTCTTCGTTACCAGGGCCTGCGCCAACAGCAGCACCAACACGCAGGCGACCTAACTCGTCTTTACATGCATTTGGCTTACGCTCTGCTTTTTGGAAGTCTTTTACAGTGATAAGACCTTTAAGCTTGAAGTTGTCGTCAACAACCAACACTTTCTCAACGCGGTGAGAATGCATTAGCTTTTGAACTTCATCAAGTTTAGTCCCTTCTAGTACGGTGACTAGACGATCTTTAGGTGTCATCACTTGATCAACCGTACGTGACCAGTCAGTGATAAAACGTACGTCACGGCCAGTAATAATACCCACTAATTCGTGTGCATCGTTGACGACTGGGTAGCCAGCGAAACCATTTTTCTCAGTTAGCGCCTTAAGCTCGGCTAACGTCGTTGTAGGGGTCACGGTTACAGGCTGCTGAACGATGCCCGCTTCGTAAATTTTTACTTTGCGAACTTCTTCAGCTTGTTGCTCAATCGTCATGTTTTTATGAATAAAACCTAAGCCACCTTCTTGCGCAATCGCAATCGCTAAACGAGCTTCGGTAACGGTATCCATAGCAGCAGACACGATTGGAGTATTCAACTCAATCTTATTCGTCAGGCGTGTTTTTAACACAGCAGTATTTGGGAGGACGGTAGAGTGCGCTGGAACCAGCAACACATCATCAAAAGTTAACGCTTCTTTTTTCAATCTTAACATGCAACATCTCCCCAAGAGAGTAGGAATTAGAGGTGAAATATTGCGGCGAGATTATACCTTGCATATATGGGTTGGTAAATGGAAAATAGACACTAATTCGCATTTGTGTGTAAAAAAATTATGAAAAGCCCAAAAAACGATGTTTATACCGTCTCTCGCCTCAACGGCGAAGTTAGACAACTTTTAGAGGGGCAGCTTGGCCGAATTTGGCTAAATGCTGAAATTTCAAACTTTGCAGCGCCGGGCTCTGGCCACTGGTATTTAACCCTCAAAGATAATTTTTCACAAATTCGCTGCGCCATGTTTAAAGGCCGTAACCAAGCCGTGACCTTTCGCCCAGCGAACGGCCAACAAGTTTTAGTAAAAGGCAATATCAGTGTGTATGAGCCTCGCGGTGACTACCAACTGCTAATTGAATCTATGCTGCCTGCAGGTGATGGCCTGCTTGCGCAGCAATATGAAGCATTAAAGATGAAGCTCGCCGCCGAGGGCTTATTTGCCAGCGACACCAAACGCCCACTGCCTGAAAACATTCAAAAAATCGGAGTAATCACTTCGCCTACTGGCGCTGCGATTCGCGATATTTTGCATGTTTTAGCGCGCCGAGACTCATCAATTGAAGTCATCATCTACCCCACTCCTGTACAAGGCACTGACGCCGCAAAAAGTATTTGCGATGCCATTAATCTGGCTAATGCCCGCAGCGAGGTAGACGTTTTACTGGTGACTCGCGGTGGTGGCTCACTCGAGGATTTATGGAGCTTTAATGACGAAGGTTTAGCCCACACTATTTATAACAGTGGTCTTCCGGTGGTATCAGCTGTTGGCCATGAAGTGGATATGACCATCAGTGATTATGTGGCCGATCTGCGCGCGCCAACGCCTTCTGCTGGTGCCGAGCTATTATCAAAAGATGCCGACAACAAAGCGCAAAAACTGTTATCACAGCTTTCACGCCTAAAGCAGGCTTGGCAGCATTACCAGTTAAAAAAGCAAAGCCAGCTACAGTCAACCGAGCACCGCCTGCAAAAGCAAGATCCGCAGCGCCGCCTACAGATGTATGAGCAAAGCTTCGATGAAATGCAGTTACGCTTACAGCAAGCGATGCAAACCAAGTTACATGCTTATACCTTAAAGCAGCAGAACTTAAGTAATCGCTTAACGAATCAGTCACCACAACATCGACTTGACCTTGAAACCCAGCGTTTAAGTTATCTGAGCGCTAAGTTAAATAACGCCATGATTGATAAGTTAAAGATGAGTGAGCAGCGTCTCGCCCATCGAGCGCAGCAGTTAGACACTGTGAGCCCATTAGCCACATTAAGTCGTGGTTACAGCATAACCTTAACCGGTGAAGGTAAAGTGGTGCAATCACCGAGTGATACCCGTATTGGTGACACGCTAACTACGCGCCTGCGAGATGGTAGTGTGACTTCAACTGTGGTTGAGGTAGGTTAATAACCCAGGGGTTAAGCTCCGCTTGAAGGATAGCGATTCAAACTTCGTTTGAAAATTAACGTGGTGGCGCTTCGCCCACATCCGAGTAAGGAGGACTGTTCGTCCTTATCAAGAACATCATTGTTCAACGGCCAGCTCGCCGTCCTTGGCTCTCGTTCAAAGAGTCAATATTCATGGACTTCGCCCTTGCATCCACCATGACGCCCCGACGGAGTTACATGCATTAGATACGGGCACTCATCTTCGAAAATCGCTATCGCTTCAGAATCGCCATCTGTGGCTCTACTAAAGCTACCTCAGCATCCCTGCCTCGCTCACGCGATTTTCTCTATGAGTTCTGCAACTCCGATGGGGAATTGGTGTTTTCTATATTTGATGCCTAATTTGGTACAACCAGAAGTATGTCCAAAGATAAAACTAGATAATAATTACTGGGTAGAGTTAATTACTTCTTTTTATACCAAGTGAATTAGTCACTAAAGACATTGCGCTAGACGACTGCAAGATTTAGGGTAACCTAGCAACAATGGTAATAAAGTAGCTAAAAAGGAATAGGCAAACATGGATGAAATACTGACAAGAATTGCTGCAATACACCAGCAGCACGCACTGAAATGCTACCTCGCAATAAAATCATTGAAGGCTCAATATGATTGGCCAGCTAATGACTGGTTAAAAATAGAAAAGTTAATAGAGCTAGAAGAACCCGCTTTTAATTTAGCCATTATCCAATCCGATTCCATGCCCTTCAAGCCTATAGAGCAAAGACGTCACTGGGTTTTAGCTCATGCTATCTATCCCTACGCCTACTTCACCATGCAAGACTGGTTTAATCAAAGCGATGCTAGTGAAATTTTTACCTATTATTTCGAACAATGTGCACAGCAAAATGAGTATCTCAGCCACAATATTTCAGTACTGATAGCTTTTAAGCAAGCTTGGAGGTTAATCAACACTGAACAACAAAAGCTTCGATTCATTGAGCGCTTCTGTGAGTTCGTTACAGCCACATTTTACGGCAATAACCACCAATCCTATCCAGTAGCAACTGATTACACTAAACCGAAGAATATTGATGTGCAAACAGTACTAACAAGCGCACTAAAACAACCTGGTTTCTGGGGGCATAACCTTATTGCTTTAGCTTCAATACTACGTATTAAGCAAGAAATACCAAACGCTGTTTTAATACGACTGTTAGCCAATCTAGATGAGCAGTGCCACTGGATATTCGAAGACAGTGCAGACAGGCCATTAATCTATAAGAATAATGATAAACAAGCACTTCACCATACTTTTGAAGCTGCCAGCTTTAAGTTATTAACAGGATCACAAAGTAACTTACACCAAATAACGCTGGCAGAATCAAGCTGCTACTTATTTTATCTAGATGGTGTATCTTTAGAACAGAAGTCGCATCTGATAGATATCATCAACCACTTTACTGCTATGTAAAGATAATCGATATCAATCTGCACTGCGCATGTCATCTTCATCTAGTAACTCCATTAGGCCAACTAAGGCGATAAACAGCACGGCGCCTACAGGCCAAATAATCCAAGTCTCGCCCCAGTTCATCGTCCATAAGCTCCACCCTAAGTAGATGGTAATCAATAATGGCCAGTAGAATGCTGCCAGCTTTTCAGCCTTTTGGGTGCGTTTACTTTTCTCCGTTCTTATACCACTGTCTTTCAAAATATTATTGTAGGCTGTATATCTCGCGCTAACAGCTGACAGTAGGTATATGCCTGTTGTGATCATTAACATCATGACAATGAGCATCATTAGCACTATATCGGTGCCATTAAAGAACAAGCTTACCGTCATCAAAGGCACAAAGCTGAATATAAACAGGAATATGGCTACAGATAATCGTCGATTGTATTTGGGTCTGAATTGTTGCAGCTTTTCATTTATCACGCTGTGAACGCCATAGGCTAATTCAAATGGCTCCTTATCAATAACAGCAAAATCAGACTCATATTGATTGGTCTTTATAAAAAAGCTAACCGCTATCGATACCATAATTAAAATACCGATCACGCCCATCGCCGCTGCACCATCTCCCGTCATTCCCAATCGATTGGTTTCCGCCATGGCTAAAACGAAAAATAGCGGCACAACTGAGCACACACAAAGTGCGACACCTTTAGTCACGACCTCTGACTCCTCAACCTTTCTATCCACATACGCAACTGCTTGCTCAAGGGGAATTTGAGTCAGATGATGTGTCTTATCTTGAGTCTCAATAACCTCATTACCATCCTTTAATAGATAGTCAGTTGAGACCTCAAAGGTCTCCGCCAGTTTTATAATACGATTTAAGTCTGGGATGCTATTGGCGCTTTCCCACTTAGACACTGACTGCCTTGAGATATTCATCTTTTCGGCTAACTCTTCCTGTGACCAGCCAAACTGCTTCCTTAATCTGATTATTTTATCTGCTAATATCATTGTTCCGTTCCTTCGTCTGTTGTTTAGCCGTAAGCCTATAAAATCAGATAGTTGCACACTACCAAGTTCAGCTAGCATTTTGTCAACCAGCGGTTGCATCTCAGCAATGATCGAGTTGCGTTTGGTTTTTTAGCATCCAAGCTAGCGATTTTAGTGCTAAGTCGCAAGTTATAGGTAGTCTCACATTTTTGGATGTTAATAGCTTATACACCAGTATCAACTCCATTTAATTTAGCTCAACAGATCCTTATTCACCCGTAACCTTGGCCCGAATCCAGTCTCAGTTTGATTGATCCTAGCTGCAAATACCCGATCCCTCCTATAAAGCAACTCCGTAAAACACCAACCTAAAACACCAAATCCTAGATAACAAAAAAGGAACCCTAGGGTTCCTTTTAAAAGTCTTTCGACTATTTCAAACAAGAAAAAGCGTTAATCTTTATTCTTATCGCGAATATGACCCACCATACGCTTACGGCGACGCTCTTGGCTCACGGTTAGCTTCTTGGTGTTCATGCCCTCAAATGGGTTGCCACCTTCCTGGAAACGTAACTGGATTGGCGTACCAACCACTTTTAATGAACGACGGAAGTAGTTCATCATGTAACGCTTGTAAGAGTCTGGAAGCTTCTTAACCTGGTTACCGTGTACAACCACGATTGGTGGGTTGTAACCACCGGCGTGAGCGTATTTGAGCTTAACGCGGCGACCATTCACCAATGGTGGCTGGTGATCGTCTTGTGACATCTGCATGATGCGAGTCAGCATTGACGTACTGACGCGGCGCGTAGCACTGTCATAAGCTTCTTCGATTGATTCAAACAAGTGACCCACACCTGTACCGTGAAGTGCAGAGATAAAGTGAATACGAGCAAAATCGATAAAACCTAAACGGCGATCAAGTTCTTTCTTCACGTGGTCTTTAACATTCTGATCGATTCCGTCCCACTTGTTGACGGCAATCACTAATGCACGACCTGCGTTTAGAATGAAACCTAATAGACCTAAGTCTTGCTCAGCAATACCTTCACGGGCGTCAATAACCAATAACACGACGTTACTGTCTTCAACCGCTTTTAGGGTTTTAATAACTGAGAATTTCTCAACCGTTTCATGTACCTTAGCGCGACGACGAACACCTGCAGTGTCAATCAATACGTATTCACGACCTTGACGCTCCATAGGAATGTAAATACTGTCACGCGTGGTGCCAGGCTCGTCATAAACAACAACGCGCTCTTCACCCAAGATACGGTTTGTTAGCGTTGATTTACCCACGTTAGGCTTACCGATAATCGCAAGCTTGATTGGCAGGTCTTGCAGACGTTTCTGCTCTGCTTCAGCTTCTTCTTCGGTGTACTCACGCTCTTCTTCGTCATCATCACCGTCTTCTTGCTTAACGATACCCATCGCTTCAGCATAGGGTGCTAACGAGTACTCAATCATGTTGGTTACGCCACGGCCCTGAGCCGCTGCCATCTGGTAAACTTCACCCAGACCCAATGACCAAAACTCAGCACAAGCAGAATCAGCATCGATACCATCTACTTTGTTGGCAACAACAAAGGTGGTTTTTTCACGGCTACGTAAATGTTGAGCAATCGCTAGATCGGCAGCAGTTAAGCCAGCGCGCGCATCGGTCAAAAACAACACCACATCTGCTTCTTCAATCGCAGCAAGAGATTGCTCGGCCATGCGAGTTTCAATCCCTTCTTCAGTGCCATCAATACCGCCAGTATCGACCACGATGAACTCATAACCTGCAAGATGTGCTCGGCCGTATTTACGATCCCGAGTTAGCCCAGGAAAGTCAGCGACAAGCGCATCTCTGGTACGGGTAAGTCGGTTAAAAAGGGTCGACTTACCAACGTTTGGTCGCCCTACAAGGGCCACAACAGGAATCATTTTATTGCCTCTATTACTCTATTTCTAATAACTAAAAAGCCCCCAGATACACATCCAGGGGCCTTATCATCTCTAACGACTTGGCTTACGGAAGTGTTACTCGAACCACTTTTCCACCACGAGTCTGCACATATAGGTTGTCATTAACCACCAATGGCTGACTGTATAAACCAGAGCTATCAACTTCTACACGTCCAACAATTTGACCGTCAGACCTGTTTAAAAAATGAAGATAACCTTCAAAATCACCGACTACCACATAATCTTTAAACACGACTGGCGCGGTTAAACTACGGTTAGCAAGTTCTGCATTATTCCATAACTCTAGACCATTTCGTCTATCAACAGAATAAATACGGCTGTGATCGTCGACCACAAATAGGCTTGCGCCCGAGTAAGCGAGTTCATGGAAGCTTGAATAGCTACGTGACCAAACCACGCGACCCGTTCGCATTTCCATTGAAACCAAGTTGCCATTATAACTAACCGCATAAAGGTTTTCGCCCACTAATAACGGTTTCATATCTATATCGGCCATACGCGAGAATTCATTGCCTCCCGCTGGCGTATAGATAGCTTGTTCCCAAGCCGCTTGACCATTATTTTTAATGACGACGGCAATTTTACCGTCGGCGGTGCCAACAAAGAATCCACCTGCGTCATATGAAGCAGAGCCTGTACCACGTAGGGTCAAGGTCGGTAGTTGATTCTCATACACCCACTTTTGCGTACCATCATCCACGTCAAACGCTTCTAATGTGCCTGCGCCAGTGTTAACCACAACAACATCTTCGCCAACTGTCGGCGCTGATAATAGTTCGCCACCGGCGATTACATGCCAAACGGCCTCACCAGTCGCTTCATCAAATGCCGCTAGCAGGCCACTTTCTCCGCCCACAAATATCTTGTTACGTGCTGCTGTTACACCACCGGCTAGACGTGCGCCTTTGTTTTTAGCCAAGGCATTATCTCTGAACGCAGAGCTAAAGTCATTTTGCCAAATACGCTCACCGGTAACTTCGTCAAATGCTTCGACTTTACCGTAACGGTCTGCAACAAACAGTTTGTCATAACGAGCCGCCGGACGTAGACGTGAATAATAATCGCCTACCCCTGCCCCCACATTCGCACTCCAGCTAACTTCTGGAAACACGCTAGCTTCAATCTCGCTAAGTGGTGAGATCGGCTCTTCTTCTACATCACTAGATGAACAGGCAGACAACATACCTATGCTCATGCCACATGCGAGCAGTGTTTTGCACCAAGACTTCATGGGCAGATTCCTTATGCCTTGTTCAGATTATCAAGCTTCATTTGTAATGTTGGACTTGTCATTGTGCCACCATTCTCTACCGCAGTTTGATAGGCAATCTTTGCCTTTTCTGTATCACCTTGGCGTACTAAGAAATCACCTTTTAGCTCATCTCTTTGAGCCTTTGATGCTGGATCGGTAATTTGATCAAGCGTAGCAATTGCTGTCGCGTATTGACCTTGTTCAGCTTGTACACGCGCTAAACGCAGGGTTGCAATAAGCACAATGCTGTTATCAACATTGGTTGCAATCACAGTCTTTAGCGTCGTTTCTGCTTTTTCTAAATCACCAGCTTCAACGGCAGACTTGGCCACCAATAGCTCAAGCAGAGATTGATAACCTTTTTGACCGTGCGCTTTAGCAAAGTTTTCTGCAGCGACTAACATAGCAGCATCTTCGCTATTTTGAATACTTAACGCTTGGAATGACTCAGACGCTGCTTCAGCTTGAGCCAATTGGTAGTCAGAATAATAGTTCCAACCGAATAGTCCACCTAAACCGACAACGGCGCCTACAACTACTGATGTGCCGTAATCTTTCCAGAACTGTTTGATAGCATCTACTTGTTGCTCTTCTGTGCTATAGATTTCCACTTAGTCTTCCCCTTTTAAATCAGTTCTGCAATATAAGTCGCCAATGCATCACGGGCAACCAATTCTTGTGCTTTATCTTCGCGAAGGTGCTTCACTGCAACTTGGTTATTGGCAAGCTCATCTTCACCAATCACTAGCGCTACTGTTGCACCGCTCTTATCGGCTCGCTTCATTTGCTTCTTAAAGTTACCGCCACCACAGTGGCTCATCACTTTAGCATTTGGCAAGCCAGCTCTTAGCTCTTGAGCGATCTTAATCGCTTCAACGCGGCAGTTGTCACCCATTGCTGTCACGTAAACGTCGACGCTTGGACCAATGTCCTTGTCTAGTTCAAGTGTCTCTAGCAGTAAGACGATGCGCTCTAGGCCCATTGCAAAACCAACGGCTGGTGTTGGTTTACCGCCAAGCTGACCCACAAGCCCGTCGTAACGTCCACCGGCTAATACTGTGCCTTGTGAACCTAAGCTTGATGTGACCCACTCAAAAACTGTGCGATTATAATAATCTAAACCGCGCACTAGGCGAGGATTGATCGTGTATTGGATGCCGACAGCCTCTAAGAGTTCACATAAATGTGAAAAATGTGAACGAGTGTCTTCACCAAAGTAATCCATTAACACTGGTGCATCGGCTAAAAGCGCCTGTACATCAGCATTTTTAGAGTCAAGTACACGTAATGGGTTGCTGTACATGCGGCGCTGGCTATCTTCATCCAACACCTCTTTGTGTTGCTCTAAGAAAGCAATCAAAGCATCACGGTAAGCGGCGCGCTCTTCAACATCACCTAAAGTGTTTAGCTCTAAGGTCACATGTTCGGTAATACCGAGTTTTTCCCATAGCTTGGCAGATAGCATCAATACTTCAGCATCAATGTCTGCCGTTGGGATCCCGTATACTTCTACACCAAACTGGTGGAATTGACGGTAACGGCCTTTTTGTGGGCGTTCGTGGCGGAACATTGGGCCCATGTACCAAAGACGCTGCTCTTGGTTGTATAGCAAACCGTGCTCATTACCTGCGCGAACGGTTGAGGCTGTGCCTTCTGGACGCAGCGTTAAGCTGTCACCGTTTCTATCTTCAAAGGTATACATCTCTTTTTCAACGATATCAGTCACTTCACCGATAGAGCGCTTAAAGAGATCTGTACTTTCAACGATAGGAGTACGAATTTCGCTGTAACCGTATGAACCCACTGTTTCACGTAATACGGTTTCAAGTTTTTGCCATAAAGGACTTTGAGTAGGCAGAATGTCATTCATTCCGCGAATCGCTTGGATCTGTTTTGCCACTATTCGACTCGTCAAATTTGCTATATAAAATTAAAAAACGCCTCGCATTATAGGCGTTTCGAGACTAAACGTACAACAGGTGCATTCACCCATAAAAAATCACAAGCCATGATAGCGGGCTTGTGATTAATCTGTACTTACTTATTTAAATCTTGTGCTGGGATACGACCTGCAATTATTGCCGCTTTGGCGCGGATTTTTGCTTCTAGCGAATCAACAATATTATTGTTGTCAAAACGCTCTTTTTGGCGCACACCATCATCAAAATAACCACTCATGCGGTTACCACCAGTCAAACCAATATCTGACACTAGCGCTTCACCCGGTCCATTGACCACACAGCCAATAATCGATACATCCATTGGCGTGACGATGTCTTCAAGTCGTTGCTCAAGCTCATTAACCGTTGAAATCACATCAAACTCTTGGCGAGAGCATGACGGACAAGCAATAAAGTTAATCCCGCGTGAGCGAATACGCAGTGACTTTAGAATATCGAAACCGACTTTGATCTCTTCTACCGGATCGGCTGCCAGTGAAATACGTAGCGTGTCACCGATACCGTCAGCAAGCAACATACCAAGACCAACCGCAGACTTGACTGAACCCGCACGAGCGCCACCCGCTTCGGTGATACCAAGGTGCAGTGGCTGAATGATTTGTTTAGCCAACAAACGGTAAGACTCAACCGCTAAAAATACGTCTGAGGCTTTTACACTGACCTTAAACTGATCGAAGTTTAAACGGTCTAGAATATCCACATGGCGCATTGCTGATTCGAGCAGGGCTTCTGGTGTTGGCTCTTTATACTTATCCATTAGATCTTTCTCTAATGAACCACCATTGACACCAATTCGAATCGGAATATTTTTATCACGTGCGCATTCAACGACACTGCGAATACGCTCTTCGTTACCGA
This sequence comes from Shewanella sp. 0m-8, assembly GCF_052977265.1. Taxonomy (NCBI): domain Bacteria; kingdom Pseudomonadati; phylum Pseudomonadota; class Gammaproteobacteria; order Alteromonadales; family Shewanellaceae; genus Shewanella; species Shewanella sp. 0m-8. The sequence goes on from NZ_JBRIMB010000004.1 coordinate 91,923, forward strand.
TATTACCAGGATTGATCCGCAGGCAATCTACACCGTACTCTGCCACTTTAAGCGCGATACGGTAGTCAAAATGGATATCGGCAACCAGAGGAACTGTGGTTTGCTGTTTGATCAGCTTAAACGCTTCAGCTGCGTCCATTGTTGGTACGGAAACGCGAACAATGTCAGCACCGACATTCTCTAACGCTCGAATTTGTGCAACGGTCGCAGCAACATCAGTTGTGCGCGTATTGGTCATTGACTGCACCGCAATAGGCGCGCCATCACCAATAGGAACGTTACCAACATAGATGCGGCTTGATTTGCGTCTGATAATAGGAGATTCGTTATACATCGTCTGTGTGCTCTGTGATCTGTTATTGTCCAGCGTGTGGCAATGTCATTCTCGCCACCTTACCGCCAGGATACTGCTCCAAACTAATCGCTTTGCCATTAAGTTGGATATTGACTACTTGCGGAGCGCCTAACGTTACCGAAAATGGCTCAGCCCCTTTAAGAATAAGTTCGCTGCCCGATTTTTTAAGATCGCTAACCAAAACGTTACCATTGGCATCGGCGACTTTTATCCAGCAGTCACCGGTTAACGTTAACGTAAGTGTCGAACTTAAGGCGTTATTCTCACTTTCTGTTGACGCTTGAGCGATTGGCTCTGCCAGAGCCAACTCCGTTTCCTGCGTAGCAGATAGTGGAGCGGTTTGTATCTGAGTGTTTGGTATCGATGCTGCTTCTGGCTGGGCACTAGAGTCCGCTGTAGACGCATTTTGTTCAGCGCTTGCCGATGAATCTGCGTCCGAGAGTGCTATTTGCTCAATTCCAGTGTCGCTGTCATCGACTAACACGACATCAATAGGGCTAACAAGGTCGACTTCAGCTGAAGCGGCAACCTCTTCAGCAGTTGGCTGAGAATAATCTACTGCAGCATCCATAGAGGACTTTTGAAACCACCACAGTACCATCAGCCCAAGTAACACAAATACAATAATATAGGTGAGTGCCATCAAGCGGCCATCACGAGCCTGGCGTGTCGTCTTGCGAGAAAAGCTCTGCATAGACGGCTTTTCATCACTTTCAAGCTGCTTATCTAAGCATTGCTGTACGATAAAGGGATCGGCTTGCACGGCACGAGCGTAGTTTTTAACATAACCACGGACGTAGGTTGCTGCACCCACCTCTTGTAAATTATCAGCCTCAATCTGTTTCACGATAATAGGCCGCAAATGCAATTGTGATGCGATAGCCTCTATCGACAGCCCCTTATTTTCTCGGGCTGTTTTTAGCAAAACGCCCAGTGTGAGCGTCGGCTCATCCACTAGGCTTTCATTGTCTACATTGGGCTCTTGATTCTGTTCATTTTTCATTAATGCATACTAGCCCGATATTCTTTGGCCTGAATAGACTGCGGAAACTTTGCCAGTAATAAAATACCGAACCGTCTTACCGCACCTTCGTCATTCAAACCTTGTTCAATTTCAATCCCTAGCGCCAGACTGGTTGCAGACTCTGCCGCTACCCTATGGTAACGAGACAACTGCTCTCTAGCCTCAATTAACTGACCCTCTCCTAAATCGATCTCGGTGAGCTCGATAAGGGAAGTGCGCCGTCTAGGATCATACTTAAGTGCCATGGCAAAATATTTTTTCGCTTGGCTAATTTGACCCGCCTTGCGGCTGCAAATACCTAAATTTTCATAGGTCGATGCAGAGCGAGTATACAGAGGTTGGGCAACCGCTTCTAAGAACATTTTCTCTGACTCAGCATATTTACCCTGCTGACACAAAAATGCACCGAAGTTATTGAAAGCGTCGCCTGTTGCATCACTCGTGCGAATCGCTAGCCTGTATGCTTGCTCTGTTTTTTCGAGTTCGCCTACTGACTGATAGTAATAGGCGAAGGCAATATGAACTTCTTCTAAGTCAGGTGCAAAAGCCAACGCACGATCGAGGTTGGCTTTGGCTTGCTCACTATTGCCTTTTTGTAGATAGGTTAAGCCAAGTTGTATACGCTGACGAGCAGCGGAAACCTTATCGACTTTTCGTTCAGAGACAGGGATATCAGTCCCTGCATAGGTATCTTGGGTAATACACCCCGTTGTCATCATAGATGACAATATTAATACCAGTGGTAACACCACCTTACTCTGATTCATTGTTACGCCCATCTACCAGTAGATACAAAGAGTTAGTTCATTGTGACTGAAATCTGGCTCTCTTGCATGCGTTTTTTTGCTAAACGCTTTGTTCTATCACGAATATCACCTGCTAGCTGACCGCATGCGGCATCGATATCATCACCACGGGTCTTGCGCACAATTACTGTCAGCCCGTACTCCATCAACACTTTAGAGAATCTGTCGATGCGAGAGTTAGATGAACGACCATAGGGTGAACCTGGATATGGGTTAAACGGAATTAAGTTAACCTTACAAGGCGTGTCCTTCATCAACTTAGCTAATTCATGCGCTTGATCTGTGCTGTCATTGATATGATCTAGCATCACATACTCAACGGTCACGCGGCCGCGGTTAGCATTTGATTTAGCAATATAACGGCGAATTCCCGCTAAGAACTCTTCCAGTGGATATTTTTTGTTTACAGGAACTAACACATCACGAAGCTCATCATTCGGTGCGTGGATACTCACTGCCAATGCGACGTCTAACGCATCACCCAGTTTATCCAGTGCAGGAACAACCCCTGACGTTGATAACGTTACACGGCGCTTAGATAGGCTGAAACCAAAATCATCAAGCATGATATCCATTGCTGGGATCACGTTCTTAAGATTAAGTAATGGCTCACCCATTCCCATCATTACGACGTTAGTAATAGGACGTTCACCGGTATCTTTAACAAAACCGATAAAGTCGGCCACACGCCAAATTTGGCCAACGATTTCTGACACGGTCAGGTTACGGTTAAAGCCTTGCTGCGCGGTTGAGCAGAAAGTACATTCAAGTGCACAACCAACTTGTGACGATACGCACAAAGTTGCACGATCATCTTCAGGGATATAAACCGTTTCAACTTCTTGGCCATCACCAACATTAATTGCAAACTTAATCGTACCGTCTGCTGATTTTTGATAGCTTGAAATCTCTGGTGCCACAATCTCACACTTGGCGGCAAGCTTTGCTCGCAACACCTTGTTAATGTTTGTCATTTCTTCGAAGTCACTGACGCCAAAATGATAAATCCATTTCATCAATTGATCAGCACGGAATGGCTTTTCACCCATTTCGGTAAATAGCGCTCTTAATGCTTTACGATCAAGATCCAATAAATTGATCTTCTTTTCACTCATTTTGTCTAACCTCAAAAAACCTAAAACCTGCTTGCGGGCGGCGAATTATACAGATCTTAACAAATATTAGCCAGCAGGCTATCACCAAAGTTAAAAACCTATGCTAGAATCCGCCCAGACTACTTTTGGTCTGCCATTTGGAGGTGTAATTTCACCTTTATGATAACCCTTATCATTATAATATTTGTCGCGATTACCGTCTCTTTTCTTTGTAGTGTGTTTGAAGCTGTATTGCTTTCTGTCACGCCGAGTTACATAGCCACACTAACTAAAACCAACCCTGGTGCAGCTAGTCGGTTACGTAAACAAAAAGAGAACGTTGAATCTCCTCTTGTTTCCATCCTTACGCTAAACACTATCGCACACACCGTTGGTGCTGCTGTTGCTGGTGCGCAAGCTGCTAAGGTATTTGGCGATGAGATGCTTGGCGTATTTTCTGGTGTTCTTACCTTCTTAATTCTCTTCTTCTCAGAGATCATCCCTAAAACCTTAGGTGCAAACTACTGGCGCTCATTAGCTCCTACTGTATCTATAGCATTAGTTTGGATGGAGCGTAGTACTTTGCCTCTAATCTGGATGTCTAATCAGGTAACTAAGCTGATGGGCAAAGGCGACGAAGGTCAATATATTCGTCAAGAGATGAGTGCAATGGCTGAAATTGGTCGTGCATCAGGAGAACTTGATGAGCAAGAGTCTAAAATTTTGACTCAAATGCTATCGGTTAAAGAGATGCCAGTAACCGCTATCATGACGCCAAGAACGGTAATGTTTAGACTACCGACCGACTTGAGCCAAGATGAGTTTGCCAAGCGATTTATGGCAAAGCCTTTTACTCGAATTCCTGTGTATGAACATGAGCCTGATAATATTATCGGCTATGTTAATCGAAACGACATCTTGCTGGCTGAGCGCTCAACTCCAAAAGAGTCTATCGCTGTGCTTAAGAAGAACTTATTAGTGATCCCCGAGACGGCTAAAATTCTGCCTCTTTTTGAGCTAATGATTAAGCGCAATACCAAGATTGCAATGGTTGTTGATGAATACGGTTCTAACGAAGGTATTGTAACCTTAGAAGATATCGTTGAATCGCTACTTGGGCTTGAGATTGTTGATTCGAATGACCCTGTGGCAGACATGCAGCAATTTGCTCGTAAATTGTGGAGCCGCCGCATGAAAGATAAGGGTATCGTTTTATCCGATGATGGCGATTTCGAACAAGAACAAAAAAAATAGCTAAACTTAGCTAATTGAATGATAAAAAGGGAGTTTAGCTCCCTTTTTTAATGTCTCAATTTCGGCAGGGGATCATAAGCGTCATCACCCAACTCCAATATCAACTTCTGACTTCTTCGCTTGCTACGCGGCGAAAGAATCTCCTTGTCATTATTTATACTCATCATGCTATAATCCTCGTTTGGTCCAGAGGAATAAGATGACAACGTCCCTATCTATATCAGTAGCTACAGCGACTACACCAAAGCTGTACCAATTAAAGCTTGCTCACATCAATGATACACACTCTCATTTCGATGCAAACCGTATTCAATTTACGATTTATGAGCAACAAAAAGAGCTGACGCTTTATAGCCATACTGGTGGCTACGCCCGTATCGCCCATCAGCTCAAGCAAGCCAAGTTAGCCGCTAAAGACAATCAACAGAGCTTTCTATTTTTACACGGTGGCGACAGCTTTCAAGGCACACTTTATTTCAATGAGTTTAAGGGTAAAGCTAACTCAGATTTATTGAATATGCTGCAACCTGACGCCATGGTGCTTGGCAATCATGAAATCGATGCGGGTAATGAACCCGTACTCGACTTTCTCAATGATATCGACTTCCCGCTATTGGCTGGCAATATGGACCTTAGCCAAGAGTGTCAGCAAAAAACTGCGTGTCTTGCAAACCACCCAAACCTACTCGACTTAGATCCGCTCACTCAAGCGGCTAAAGTGCTACTAAAGCCATTGCAAGATAAGCAAGTCGCAATTATTGGTATCACCTTAGATCAGATGACCGAAATTGCGCGTCCCGATGATGATACCCACTTTGTAAGCGCTATCGAAACGACTCGTCGCAGCGTGGCTCAACTAAAAGCCAGTGGTATTGACCACATTATCGTTTTAAGCCATTTAGGGCTCGACCAAGATAGAGTGTTAGCCGCAGAGGTCGACGGCATTAGCATTATTGTTGGTGGCCACTCACATACGCTGCAAGGCGACTTTACTGCTGTTGGCTTATCTAATATGCCTTATGGCGAACGCGTCAATGATACCGCGATAGTGCATGCAGGTAAGTATGCTGAAACCATTGGCATTGCCGACATAACCTTCGATGCCAATGGTAAAGTTGTCAGTCTACTTGGCGGTAATTACTTCATGCTAGATCGGCAGTTTATTCTGCAAGCATCTACAGATGTCAGCCCACAAGATTACTTGAACGTACGACAAACATTAGCATCACACCCTCTGATATTATGGGACGATGAATGTAGCCAGGTTCAAGCTCGAATTTTGAAAAAGTATCGTCCTAGCCTTGATGCATTGAGTAATAAAATTCTGGGTTTTGTTCCTAGAAACTTAATCCATACTCGCTTACCCAGTAAGGCCCTGCCACATGGCAGTGAAATCGCGCCTTGGGTCAGTCGTAGCATGTATCAAGAAACCCGAGAGCTGAATATTAATGTCGACTTTGCACTGCACAATGCTGGCGGAGTCCGTCAATCGCTTGATAAGGGGGATGTGAGTCTAGCCGAAGTCGTTGGCCGGATCCTTCCATTTGATATCCCGCTGGTCACTTACGAGATCCAAGGCCGATACGTATTTGAAATGCTAGAGTCCGCGATTAATGCTGCAACCAATAACAGTGTGATAGGCACTGGTGCAGGCAGTTTTCCTTACACCTATGGCCTAAAATACTTTTATGATGGCAGACAGCGATTAGGGCAGCGCATTATTAAGCTTGAAGTGTTGAAAATGAAAGATGCCCAGCCATTATGGCTACCTCTTGATCCTGAATCTTATTACACTGGCGTTTCATCTTCCTATACTGCATCGGGTAAAGAGGGCTACCATCCAATATTAAAAGCTAATTGGCAAAAGGATATCGAAGGGTTAAGTCTACCAGAGGCGTTTATTCGCTTTATTAGTAAAGCGCAGTGTTTAAATGAAGCGCTTGAACCTCAGGTTCACTACACGAGCCATAATCTCGTACCGGTGTAACCGACCATTACTAGACTGCGGTATGAATTGAGTGGGCAAGGGCTGAACTTTCGGCTTTGCCCAACAAAAACTGATTAATTAGAAAGTTAACTTCATAGCCTAAGTCAATTTTTTAAGCATGTAATAACCCATAATGACCACGCCACGTTTTTCTTGATAGCTGCGGTGTCTCACTTTAAAACCCATTGACTCAAATAGCGGCCTCGACAGTTTAGAAGCATCAACCGATAACTCATCAAACTCACGTTGACTTGCCCATTGCGCTAACTCTGTATATAGCTGCCTCGCGATACCGCGCCCTTGATAGTCTGGATGCACATAAAGGCTATCGATGTAACCACGGCTGTTAAAGTGAGTTTCTAGGTTGATAAAACCACAACACAGAGCATGCCCCGACGCTTGGTTTTGCTCATCAACCATTAGCCAGGTCTTAGATCGCGACAGGCGCTTGTGCCAGTGATAACTCGAACGCGGCGCAAACGACCAAGCCATCCTTTCTTGTGCGGTGTAAACAGCATCGCTTATCTGATTGATAACGGTATGCACCAGCATAGACACATCGGCAGCATAGTCTTTTTGATAAGGGATAAGTTTTAGCATTAGGTCTTTTCTGAGAGTTTCGCGAGTAATTCGTGAGGGCTATTGTGCGGTAGTTTGACACAAAATAAAATGGCGTAGACTCAGTCTACGCCATTGGAATTTAAAACGGCAAAATAATCTATCTCAATCCGAGCCTTATTAGCTCAAAGGATAAAAGAGTAATCATTATTTTTTATCGATACGGCCAACAAACAACAGCTCATCGAAAGTACGGTTTAGCGTTTTACTGCTAAAATCGTTCATCCACATTTGCTCTTGAACAACAACGGTGTCGCCCTTTTTAACTTCAATCTGTGGACCTGCTGCCCAAAAAGTTTTGTCAGCTTCTTTAATCTGTACGTAGGTATAACCGCCGCCATTCATGGTGTCCACGACAGTTCCCTCATGCATAACACCTTGTGCCCATGCGCTTGAGATACCGAGTGCTAACGTTGCTGCCGCAGCCAATTTAACGAGTTTAGCTATCATCGGAAATTTCCTTTAAATAAGTTATCAATTCATCATTATTAAAGCATGCAATAGGTTATAAATCTCTAATTAGTCACAACTATAGAGATTGAATACTCAACTATTAGATCCAACTCTCATTACAAAGTATTTTATCCCTACCACGGAACTTTTTTAATTACAGTATATTTATCACTCAACGAGAACCCTTGCGTTTAGCTTCATCTAATATGGGTTGCAGCATACCTTCAAGCCCATTTAGTTTTACTTCATACATTAGCGCGAGTTGCTGGCCTAACTTCCCTTCAGGAAAGCCCTTAGAGTGAAACCACACTAAGTAAGGCTCTGGCAGTTCGAGTAAGCGTCTGCCAGCATATTTACCAAAAGGCATCTTTTGAGTAATGGCTTCAAGCAGAAGTTTTTCATCCATCACCGTTCTCCTCAACTCAAAGTATTATTAAATCAAAGTATTATTAAATCAAAACTTGTTATAACGCCACATTCTATCAAAATTTATGGCAAATACAGCCCTAATAAAGACGACAACTGGAACCCTGGGTAAATTTACCACAAAACAGATCGACACTTTGTTATACCCTTTCGCGATACAAAGGATTACCCATATAACCAACCGGAATAACAAAACCGTTTAATGAGCCGTTTACACTGAAAAATAGCTCGATACTTATGCACTCAAACTGACTAAACACCATCCAAAACGAGCTAAGCAACTAATTAAATTAACAAATAACCACTTACGGTAACACTTTTAACCCTGCGCCAAAAAACCAACGAAACCAACAATAACGTCAAAAAAACACCGGCGGCCAATTTCTATAAAAAACGTCAAAAAATCATACTGTTGACGAAGCAAATAGATCAACCTAGATTAAGCTTACGGTGACAGAAAGATGAGATGGATTACAGTCATTAACAAATCCGCCTCACCAGTACGCAAACTGTTACTGACCTTCATTCTCAAAATAATAACAACACATTAACCGCGTACAAGAGGAAAACAATATGATCATACTCGTCGGTGGCGAAAAAGGTGGTAGTGGTAAAAGTTGCCTAGCCCAGAATGTCGCTGTATTTCTAACAGCAGAATGCCAAGCCTCAGTAATTATGGTTGATTGCGACCCTCAGCGTACGACATCAGATTGGATCCATGCTCGCAATAACAACCCCGACTTACCCAGCATCAACTGTGTGCAGCTTTACGGAAAAATTCGTAATGATCTTCTTAGCTTAGAGCAACATTATGATTATGTAATAGTCGATTGTGGTGGTCAGGACAATTTAGCATTGCGTGCAACAATGTCGGTTGCTTCGCACGTACTGATGCCCCTTCGCCCTAAACGCCGAGATCTGAAAACGGTCAGCCACATGGATGATATTGTCGCAACGTGTATGATGATAAACCCCAAGATGCGCGCCACATTTGTTATCACTCAATGCCCAAGCTTGCCTAACCAAGCCAATCGAATCTTTGAAGCTAAAGAAGTATGTAAGACATATGACATTAATGTGTTAGATGCGATTACCTATAGCCGAAATATCTATGACGACAGCGAAGAGTCAGGTCTATCCGTGCTCGAAATTGAACCTAAAGGCAAAGCCGCAGGTGAAATTAGAGGTATTGCCTGTGAAATGCTGCAAGTCAATAATGCAACAGAAATTCGCAACCGCCTTGCTGAAAAACACATGATCAAGATGAGAGGTAATTATGGGTCTGGCAGATCTCAAGAAAAACTCTACGCCGTCTAGTTCAACCCATAGGCAGATCCAAACGAGGCAGCTAGCACTCGATGATCTAATTGATGACTTTATTAACGATGCGAGTCGTTACGCTTCTGGCCAAGAAGTACTTGCCACCAACTCAAGTCAAGTCATAGAGTTAGAACGAAAGAAGCCACGATTTCAGCCTGAGTTCAGAAGCAATTTAGTCACTAGTCAGCAAGCCGAAGCCGTTTTAACTGTAAAGAAGGGAAATAGCCCCGTAAGAAAGGCAACCTTCACTCTAACTGAGTCAGCCATTGCTCACTTAGCGACGCTGGCCGATGATTGCGATGTAGCAAAGTCAAAGTTAATTCGCTTCTTAATTGAACATCATTTTAACTTAAGCCCAGAGCAAAGAAAGCAAAAGGAAAAAAGCATTATCGTTGAATAATGCCAATCAGTATAACTCCCTTCCCTTAGCTGGCAGTAGACCGACAATTCTGAAGTATTGCGCTGCCAGCATTTTTCAATCCAAAAAATTCTTACCTTCAATCTCAAGTCTAAAATCATCGAATAAAACGAATCAGTAACACTGCTTGGTTGAATCTTACTCGTTATGGCCATATATCATCAGTAAGCAAACAAACCTCAATAGAAAGGAATTCTATGTTAGCGATTTTTCTTATCTTACTTATCAGTGGTAGTGCAATTGTATGGATTGCTAGTGCGCCATGGCGCGCTCGTCAAAGACGCAAGCGGATTAACCAACAGCCCTTTCCCCATGAGTGGCGTGAGATCTTAAAACGGCGTACTCCGTTCTTCAGAGTCTTACCCACGGATCTGCAACTACAACTTAAAAAACACATTCAGGTCTTTATCGCTGAAAAGCATTTTGTCGGATGCGACGGTCTGAAAATCAACGATGACATTCGCGTCACTGTGGCCGCACAAGCTTGCTTACTATTACTCAATAGAAAAACTGACTTTTATCCGAGGTTAAAAGAGATCCTGATTTATCCTTCGGCGTTTATTGTCGAAAACCAGCAACAACACGGTGCAGGAGTCGTTTCTGCCCAGAAACGCGTCTTAGCGGGTGAATCATGGCAACATGGTCGAGTGGTATTATCTTGGCAAACAACTAAGCACGACGCTGCGGTGCCTGATGATGGCAGTAATGTGGTGTTCCATGAGTTTGCCCATCAGTTAGATCAAGAAGATGGCCGCGCAAATGGCGCTCCTGTGTTAAAAAATATTGCAGACTACGCTTCTTGGTCTAAAGTGCTAATGCAAGAGTATCAAACCTTAGTCGATGCCTCTGTACACGGTGAACTTTCATTATTTAGCTACTATGGCGCAACGAATCCTGCAGAGTTTTTTGCCGTTGTAACGGAAGTGTTTTTCGAACAACCCCATGAGTTTATCAATCAGCATCCTGCACTGTATCAAGAGTTGAGTTCCTTTTATCAACTTGATCCCGTCAATTGGAATTAAAACCGTTATAGAGTGAAGGTCAGTAACACTCTACATAATCACAAGGATAGATATGTTCAATCTCAGTGCCTCGAAAACAATAGGTATTTTATTGTTACTCTCAAGTTCCATTTCAAGCAATGCACTCGCCATTGACACAGCACAAAGCGATAAGCAACAAGCAACCATGGTTTTAGATGCCTTAAACCAATACTCTGCGACCGCCGATTGGGATAATTACTTTGCCCTTTATGATGATAAAGGCATTTTTATCGGTACAGATGTCAATGAACATTGGGATAAGGCCGAGTTTGAACAGTATGCCAGGCCAACAAAAGGCTGGCGTTACGATTTAACCAGTAGAAAGATGACCCAGCACGGTGATGTCATCTGGTTTGACGAAATATTATCTAACCCCTCTTACGGCGTGAGTCGTGGAACCGGAACCTTAATCAAGACAACCAAAGGTTGGAAAATAGCTCAGTATCACTTAAGTTTCCCTATCCCTAACGCCATAGCAAAATCGATTACTCAACAGATAAAGACCGCAAAAAAATAGCAACAGATGACAAACCGAACACCAGCTAAAACAGAAAAAGCGCTGCAAAGCAGCGCTTTTATCAACTTGAAACCCTAATCCATAATTTGGTTTTTAAGCCTTTAATATCAATAACTTAAAAAACATACATTCCCTGTAAGAGCTCCCATATGAGTTATTTCATCTCTATTACTTAATCCCCGTTATTTAATCGAGGCAGAGAAACAGACATTCGCCATATCAACCAAATGGCTAAAACTTGTAAAATCATCTTGGGATAAACGCCGACCAGAACTGTCTCTGTCTGCATAGACCAGACCTATCGCTGTATGGTCCATTATAAGAGGAGCGAGCATAAATCCCGTTGCTGCCGTTATCGCTGAAATGTCACCATCCATAAATAAACGCCATTTAGGCGATCTTGGATTATCAATATACAGTGCCTTCTTTAAAGAAATACAATCTTGAAATACGCTTTTTGTACTGTTCAAAGCAATCGTAAATGAGGCTTTCATTTGTTCACTGCCTTCACCATAAACCATTCTAGGCACTAAATTTTTTCGGTTAGGTGTTAACAACAACACACAGCAGCGATCAACACCCACTCCGGTTAAGATCCCTTTTAATGCGATGGAAAGTACTTGATTGAAATCTTGTTTATTTAACGCGCACTGAGTCAATTCACGCAAACACTGCAACTGTCTGTTTGCATCAGCCGCATAAATTACAACTGTTGGCTCAGTATGTTCTAATTCTCCAGATAAGTAAGTTGGATCAGGTAAGTGCTCAACCAAAATCCGCGCGCCATAAGCATCAGCCATGCTTTTGGTCGCCTTATGACAGCGTATGATCCGCCCTTTAAGCTCATCAAGCTCTAGACCTAACATATCAGCAGTTTGCTTTAATCGATTCGATAGCTCAGCCATCGATGGCTGACTCTGACACAATATTTCGCTTAGCTTATTAGCAAGAAAAATACTGCGGATTTCTGGAGTTCGCTCATCGGGCTGACTCAGTGATTTTATCAGTAAACGACCTAAGCCCCAGCTCCGTGCAAGCCCTAAAGATAATTGCTCAAAAGTAGCGCCGAGCACTTCACGCGTGGCTTTATTCATCTCTTGCATAGAATCACAATGGTTAAGCTTATTATCAAGCACTAAGGTTTCTGCGCAGCCCGTACTCCAAAAAGCACTTTCTCCTAAGTGATAAAGCAAAGAGGCAATAAAAACCTCCTCTTGCAGCTCTTCATCATAGTCTTTGAGTAACATTTTGGTTAACATTGCAGCTTGAAATGCTTGTGCCATTAGCTTCAGCATTCTGTTGTAAACGCCCTCAGTAAGCCCTTCAGCCTCTAACAAACTACTGAGTAATTTAGCAGTAATACAGATGTTCTTTATCGTATCAAAACCCAGTACCACAGCGGCACGACTAACAGTGGTAACCTGGCTAATCCCTTTACTGTAGGTCACGCTATTTGCTACTCGCAAAATTCTGGAGGTCAATGCATTATCATGCATAACACTTTTACCCAGAATCGACAAAGAAGACACATCGTCTTTTGCTAGTTTTTCGAGAGTTTTCACCGTAGAGCAAAGCGCAGGCATCTCTTGGTCACTAATACGATTAGTCCAATATTCAACGCCATTAAATCGACTATTTTCTCTATGAGTTGCTTTCAAGTTACTCTCATCTTATGACGACTAGCCATCAACCATGCAAGTGATGCATTGTTCTGATTTCGTCCCTGAAACTCTACATTATCCACTGCGACTATGCGCAATATCTAATGCACAATCACTACGCTTAACACAACAGCTATAAAGCTATTGCTACATTCTATACGTTAATCACTAACAATAAACCTTTACAGTTCATTAACCAACAACACTATTACAAAACGATACTGATTTTAAATAAAAAAAAACGACTCCGAAGAGTCGCCAATCACAAGCAGAACACCAGCGAAAAGTGTGGTGTTAATAATTTAAAAACCCGCACTGCACGTAGGAATACAGTGCGGGGGACACAAGCTACAAAATGTAGCCAAACCTTTAGCGCATAAAATTTAAGCCGTCAGTAATTGGTAACCCGGTTCGGTAAGAAAATCGACAAGTTCATCTGAAGTCGTGATGGTTTCGAGCAATACAGCGGCTTGAGTATAACTTCCCTGAGTAAAGCGCTCTGGGCCAACCTCTTCTTTGACATGAGCTAACTCCTCTACCAACATTGTTTGGAATAAACCTTTGGTAACAATAACGCCAGAGCTAAGCGGCTGCTGATGCTTTATCCATTGCCAAATGGAGGTACGAGAAACCTCTGCCGTGGCAGCGTCCTCCATTAACCCATAGATAGGAACGCAGCCATTACCGTTAATCCAGGATTCTATGTATTGTAGTGCGATACGGATGTTAAGACGCATACCCGCTTCAGTCCGCTCCCCCGTTGCAGGCATAAGTAATTCACGGGCATGGATTGGCGCATCGACATCGCGTGTAATATGGAGCTGATTGACGTGATCTTCGCCTATATATTCATTAAAAATAGCCATTGCAGTATCTGCAAGTCCTGGATGTGCAACCCAAGTACCGTCATGACCATTACGTGCCTCAAGTTGCTTATCTTGCTTCACTTTTGCTAATACTTGTTGATTTAATTCAGTATCCTTGGCAGGAATATAGGCCGCCATACCGCCCATAGCTAACGCTCCACGTTTATGGCAGGTCTTTATCAACAAACGCGAATAAGCACTTAGGAATGGCTTGTCCATGGTGACCGACTGTCTATCTGGTAGTATACGATCACTATGATTATTTAAGGTTTTAATGTAGCTAAAGATATAATCCCAACGACCACAATTTAATGCGACGATATTTGAACGAAGTTCATATAGGATCTCATCCATTTCAAATACAGCAGGCAAGGTTTCAATTAAACAGGTGCACTTAATCGTGCCTGGCTGAAGGCAAAAGCGCTCTTCAACAAATGTAAACACGTTAGCCCACCATCTAGCCTCCAGATGACTTTCAAGTTTAGGAATATAAAAGTAAGGCCCACTGCCCTTTCTTAATAAAGCACGATAGTTATTGTAAAAATAAATACAAAAATCGAACAGCGCAGCAGGAATGGTGCTCCCCGCAAACTGCACGTGCTTTTCTTGCATATGTAAACCGCGTACTCGACAAATAAGCACGGCGGGATCTTCATTTAATGAGTAATGTTTACCCGTCTCAGCTGCGGTATAACTAATATCCCCGTTAACCGCATCACGCAGGTTTATTTGTCCTTGCACCACTTTTTCCCAGCTTGGAGCAAGTGAGTCTTCAAAGTCAGCCATGAATACTTTAGCGTTTGCATTAAGTGCATTAATGACCAATTTTCTTTCAACAGGGCCGGTGATCTCAACCCGCCGATCTTGTAAGTCGGCAGGAATGCCTCTGATCTGCCAATGTCCTTGACGGATCGCTCGAGTCTGCTCTAAAAAATCTGGCAGCTCGCCTAGATCGATATGCTTTTGCTTGTGCTTTCTGCGAGCAAGCAGTTCAGGGACCTCTGGTGCAAATTGCTTACATAAGGCTTTAAGTAAACACAGCGAGCCCTCTGTTAACACTGTTTCTTGCCCTGCGACAGTTCTACCGTTAATCAACAACTCCTGAGTCGACGATGTCGTTTCTGATTTCGTTTGCGCTGCTGTAAGTTGCTCTGTCATCTTTCATCTCCTAAAACTGTACTCATATTTCTGTAGCAACATCTAAACGCATTTTTAATCGCATTTTGCTTCCCGCCTTGCAGCTTCTGCTAAAGCCTGTCAGTCCAGAGCATTCAGTTCGAGGCTGTCACTCCATGGCAGTCAGTTCAGAGCAGTCAGTTCGAGGCTGTCACTCAGAGCAGTCAGTTCAGAGCAGTCAGTCCAGTCCGGCCCTGTCAGTCAAACTAAGCAGCATGCAATGCTTTAAATGCTTACGCATATGTTGATTTACCACAAAACCTACTGACTAAGCGTACAAGTTGCAAGCTGACACCCGGTCACACAAGTCCTTTACTCAAGCCAACAGCCCATAATTAAAAGACTCAAAGACGCACACCGCAAACTGATTAAATCCTTTAAAGGCAATTAGTTATGAATATTTTAAAATCAATCCCATGATAAACTGAACAAGTTGTAAGACAAATTGACCAAGGCAACAAACTAAAAGTAAATCTGTTACAAAGTTTCACTGCGTAACACTTTTTTTACACTCAAACATCAATACCTGCAGACTGCAGATTTAAGCTAGCGTTTACTCTCACACAGCGATACACAGATACAAACCTTTTTAAAACAATGACATATAAGCAGATAACCACCACCACAATTTAAACAACCGTTTAAATCTAACGTTAACGTTTACGGAAGCTGACTGGGCTGCAGCTAACGCAAATTATGACTCGATAAATATTGACTAACATTGAGAAAAACATTGGTTTAAATGCAAAAAAGTTCATTACGTGGCAAAAAACTAAGTTAATTCGTGACGTTAAGCCACGAACTAAGCACTAAATCAAAGCACTAAATCAAAGCACTAAATCAAAACACTAAATCAAAGTACTTGGACTAAGTACTCATGGGGGATTAATTACTCATGGAGCTATGTTGTCGTTATATGGTTAATTTAAATAAGCACGATAAGATTAAATTCTCGACGTTGAGCTAAACGCGACGCAGCAGTTGCCGAGACAGAGAAAACAAGCTGAAATAGAAACCCAATAGCTAAGCTCAATAACTAAACTCAATGCGAGTAACTAAGCCAGTAACTAAGCCGGTAACTAAACTCAATACTGAAGCGATACACTTAAGTCATGTTGATCTTAGATTAATCGTTGTGAGTTGAAGTGAAACCAAAGAAATAAAGTATGTTACACCCTCACTACCTAACGTAAGCTAACGTAAGCTAAGAGTTAATTAACGGTAGAGTAGAGCTAAATGTAGAGTTAAAGCTAGAGGAAGAGTCTTTGACTCTCCCTCTCCGTAAAAAGAAGCAACTTAGTTTATACCAGCCTATAAGCCAATCATAAATTCAAATTAGCTAAATACAAGAGGGTTATTAGCTTCATCCGTCAGCGCCTCACTTTCAAGTTCAGCAGTATATAATGTCACCCTATTACGACCAGAGTGCTTAGATGCATACAGGGCTATATCTGCACGTTTTAATAGAGGATCTAAGCTGAGATCTTCAACAGTATTACCCGCAACACCAAAACTGGCGCTAATGTTAAATGCATGCCCAGAGTATTTAGTATCAATCGCGGCAATAGCCTCTTTACAGCGCTCTGCTATCCCCAATGCGACAGTTTCATTTGAGTAAGGTAAAAATAGCGCAAACTCTTCTCCGCCCATGCGAGTAAAAATATCACTGTCACGGATAAGGGGTTTTACCGCCGACACCACATGTTTTAAGGTCCAGTCTCCTGTCCCGTGGCCGTAACTATCGTTAATATTTTTAAACAGATCTAAGTCAAATACCACTACGGAAAACTCTGTCTGGCGCACACTGACCTGCACGAACTCATTCTCAGCGAAGTCTTGACCCGCTCCGCGATTATAAACACCAGTCAGCCTGTCGGTTAATGCCAGTTTACGATAACGCATTTTCTGTCTGTGGCTATAAATAACGAATAGCGACAAGAAGAAAATACTGCCAATCAACATAGTTACAATCATTAAATTATTGGTTCGATCTGACTGATCTAACTCTTTCTGAGTTTGCAGCAATTCACGCTCTTGATTAAGTAACGCTATCTCACGCGCCAGCTCTCGGTGTTTAAACTTCGCCATCTGATAAGCATTAGCCTTGGCTTTAGTGTCATCGAGCATTAAATTGGTGTAGTGTTGATGGGATTCTAGATAGTCATAAGCAAGCTTATATTGCTTTGACGCAACGTAGCGTTGCGATAATACTCTTGCGGCAATCGCTTTATATTCAATATGGCTAGGGTCATCACTTAGACTCATCACCTTATTAGCAAACTCTTCCGCCTGGGAGGCATCACCTAAGCTCAAATAGGTTTGACTAAGTAACGCATTTACATGATTGATTTCAGTTTGAAAATTAAACTCTTGATAACCTTTTAATACTGGCTCTAGCAGATATTTAGCCCTGTTATAATCCTCGCTCTGGAGAGCGACTAAAGCTAAGCCCTTTTGTGACATCAAGCCAATAAGTGGGAACTTTTTTTCTTCACAATAAATTTGACTACTGAGAAATCCCTGTTGCGCTTCGCCTGACCTATTTTCTTTTAAATCAACAACAGCGAGCATCAGCAATGAAAAACAATGTTGACGGACATCATTGATTTTAGCACTTAGTTCAGCAGATTTAGCTGCGAACTCTCTCATATCTTGGTAGGCGTTTAATACCAAGGCTAAGTTAGCCAAGCGAACATAGCTGCTGAGCTTAATTTCAATATCATCGTATTTATCAATACGTTGTAAACTGTCCTCCATCAACGTTAATGCTTCAGAATACTGCTTTAAAGCGATGTAATTAGCTGATAATGATTGATGAATTTTACTTTGCAATGCATCTCGAGGGGCTAGCTTCTCAGCATTTTTTAAACTAACTACAGATGCATTATAATTTCCCTGATACGTTAGAAAGACAGCTTGATAGATGTAAACATTAATTTTTTGCTCTCTCGATAAATTGTTCCACTCTCCTATTAATTGAGCAATAAGCTTTTCGGACTTCTGCGATGGAGCACTTATGTTCTTCTCTAACTCCTCAAGAACTTGCTCATAGTCTAAACCCTCTCCATAACTCATATTAGGAAAAAACAGAATTAGTACAGAAAATAAGACTATGAATAATCTCATTTTATAATTACTTTTTATCTACATAAACAAGCAAAAATGATTGAATACCTTTACTGCCAGATAATCCCTTAAGCTTATTTTCATCACCTGAGATCACAGCCTGAATTTCATCATCAGCTAGGCCATTGGCCTTCATCACACCTTGAGGATCTTGCTTATACTCCTCCAGTAACTTAGCGTCTGAACCTAGCTTCTCGAAAAAATTGTTAAACTTAGACATGATTATTCCCTTAAATTAAATGAATATTATTGGTTTATTTTTTTGTTTAGTTACTTTCTTCGCACTTTTCACTTCAGTGACTTTTTTACTTAAGTGACTGTTTACTTTGGTGTTTATTTACCTAGCTACTTAGCAGCCGAGTTATTTCAGGTTGCTACCTAACGGCTCGTTTTACAGCTGCTAGCTTGTAATTGCTGTTTACGACATTAAGCATCTTAAGATGCTTAATCGTCTCAGTCTCAAAACTGCAAGCTCATTACCACAGGGACATTAACCTAAGTCTTCGGCGGTGATCCCAAGCTTGGCCAATACCTCATGATTAAACTCTAGCTCTCTCGAGGGTGGAATAAGCAAGGTCGTGATAGATGAAAGACGCGCAAACGGCAGTTCTTTCAAGGCTATCTTGTCGATTCTAGGAATCTGAGTGGGTAAGTTAGGGGCCTCATATAGCACGATTTCATGCTCTAGAGGGTACCACTCGTTAAGTTGCTCTACTAACACCTGTAACCTGTCTGATGAAGTATGAAACTCAGTTAAGGTATGCTCGCCAGCGATGCCAATTTGCCATAGCAGTAAGTGCGTTGTCGGATCTGGCGTATGCTTGTAAAACATAAATTGGCTGGCTTCGAAACTTTGATGACCCGAGGCGCCAGGATCAATACCCACATCGGCCCATAAACAGGCCTCGGCCGAAATACCCGGCTCCATTTGCGCTGGATAACCCTCTTCTCTTGCCTGAGTAATCGCAAAATGCGATACACAAGCGAAAACGCCCGGATGACCATATAGCGCACAAACAACTCTTTTGCCTAAGCGCACCTGCTCTAAAATGGCTGCCACCATCTGTTCATAAGTATCTCGGCGGTTTTTAACTTCACCTTCTTGAGCGTAATAAGGCTGAAGACTGCGCACGTCTTGGTTGAGAGACTCAAGCCAATGCTGTGCAAATCCGTCTGGCACCAGAGAAAACACCACATCAGCATGCTCTATGTAGCTTTTACTCAGTACGCTAATTTGTCCGGCCAAGTTCAAACCCGTGCCGACACAAACCAAAGTTCCTTTTTCTTTTGCTGTCATTTACTCAATTGCCTGTTATTACGATTATTATTGTTGTTTTGCTGCAAAAAACTAAGCTGCGCAAATAGATTACAAAACCACGTTAATTTAGCATAACAACTGCGTAACTTAAACACAAAATAGGTCAATACATTTAATCGACAATAAAATGGTTTTACCTTTCTAGTTAAACCATTTTTCAACCGCGATATAAAGTGAATAATTTGATAGTATCCAATTGAATTTCATACTGTAAGAGTCATCCTGGCATTACAATAGCAATAGCGTCATTTTTAACAAATTAGTGCGATAGATGAACTATTTGCCGTTTGTCGACTCAATATACCCACAATGCTGAGATTAATGTTAAATCCTTTAATTAAAGTAAAGAATTCCGCCCCAAGCACGCCTTGCAGTAATACTCCTTGTCATAAGGGTGACTGCTTGGGTATTATGACCGACAGATTTTGATGAAGTAGCGCATTCAATGACAATTAAAAAGAAAAGTCTTACCCTTTTGGGCGCTGCTGCGCTCTCGTTATCACTTAGTGCTTGTAGTGTTTTTGACTGGTTGATCTATAAACCTGATATCCCTCAGGGTAACTATATGGAAAAGCAGCAAGTTGAAAAGTTACGAATCGATATGACTAAAGAGCAGGTTGAATACGTGCTTGGTCGTCCCGTTTTACGAGACAGTTTCTCAGATGATACTTGGTATTATGTCTACCACTATAAGAGTGGCCGTGACGCCAGCATTATCCATAAAGAACTTATTCTTAACTTTAATGGCGATAAGCTAACTGAAGTGAAAGGTGATTATGAGCTTAGCCCTGACTTTGGTGTCCCACTTGAAGAAAGTAAGTTACCAGAGATCAACACCCCAGAAGGTGATCCTTTGATCCCAGAGCAGCGCCCTCAAGCTAAACCTCTGATCGAAGAGGAACAAACACAACCTGAGACACTCTCAGAAAAGTTTGAATAATTAGTCCTGGCATCAATACAAAAATGGCGACTCCCGTTTGGGCGTCGCCATTTTCATATCCGTCATTAATAGCCTTTATTCATTAAAGCAATTTCAGGGGCATTAAAGCTTACTACCCGTAATCTTATTAATTCGGCCATCTTCTTTCGCTTTTTCTGCACGTTTACGACGCACATCCTTAGGATCGGCAATTAATGGCCGGTAAATCTCAACGCGTTGACCAGGTTGTAGCACTTCATCATGCTTAACTAAGCGACTAAAAATCCCCAATTTTACCGTTTCAAGATCAATATCAGGAAAGTAACGCTGCATATCACTTAACTTGACCGCATCGATACAGGTCGTTCCGGCTGGAACCTGAACCTTAATCAGCTTTTGCTGCTTGGGTAGCGCATAAATAACTTCAACCAAAAATGATGTTTGTTCAGTACTCATTTGTATATCACCTTCGCGCGGCTCGTAAATGCAGTTACCATGGATCCCATCAACTCTTTAAAAACCTTGCCAAAGGCCATATCGACAATTGGGCTAGAGAATTCAAACTGCAACTCGAAATTTACCTTGCAGGCATCTTCAGTAAGCTCAGTAAACGTCCACTCACCAACGAGTTCTTTAAAAGGACCGTTTTCTAATTGTAATTGAATACTTTTACCAGCAACAACTTGATTGCGAGTAGTGAAGGTTTTACTGATCCCCGCTTTTGCCACATCAACCGACGCCAGCATCGTTTTGCCGTCAAACTCTATCACCTTACCACCGACACATCCGGGCAAGAACTCTTTATATGACTCAACATCATTGACTAAGTCATACATCTGCATCGCGCTGAAGCGAACTAATATACTGCGTGAAATTTGCGGCATTGAAGATTGCTACTCAGTAATTAAAAACCAAAGGTCGATTTTAACATGAACACAAAAAAACGCATCTTTGATACTCAAGAGTGATATTAAGCGACTAAAAAGCAAACAAACTCACCGCTGATAACAACAAAACATCGAATAAATCCACTTGCCCAATTCCATATTTGCTAAGCCTGAGTATAATGTGTCTCCTATGGCTAAGAAAAACGCAAAAAATTCAAAGAACAGTTCAGCTTCAATCGCACGTAATAAACGCGCAACCTTCGACTATAAGTTTGAAGAGAAGCTAGAAGCAGGCCTATCCCTCATGGGATGGGAAGTTAAGTCTATTCGTATGGGCAAGGTCAACTTGTCCGAAAGCTACGTCTTTTTAAGAGAAGGCGAGGCTTACCTTTTTGGTTGCACCATCGCACCACTTAATACCGCCTCTTCTCATGTAGTGTGTGATCCTTTGCGCTCACGTAAGCTACTACTTAAACGTAAAGAGCTTGATAAGCTGCAAGGGCTAGTTGACCGTAAAGGTTACTCAATTGTTCCAATCTCTATGTATTGGCAGAAAGGCGCTTGGGTTAAAATTGAGATTGGCCTAGGTAAAGGTAAGAAAGAACACGACAAGCGCGACGATACTAAAGATCGCGAATGGCAAATTGAAAAGGCTCGTACCATAAAGAAGGCGGTACAGCAGTAATTTCAACAACGTACCTAATGAATAACGTACGTATAACGAACAATCGGTTGTAAATGCGATTTTTATGCTTGGTAAAACAAGCTAGGTCGCGTTACAATCACATTGTACTTGGGGGCGATTCTGGATTCGACAAGATTCTCGAAACCCTGGGAGCATGCCGAGGGGCGGTTGGCCTCGTAAAAAGCCGCACCGTTATAGTTGCAAACGACTCTAACTACTCTCTAGCAGCTTAGGCTAGCTAGCCATCTTGCTCACGTTTATCAAATGGGCAGAGTAATAAGATGGTCACCTTTACATTTGATAGCGAGGGAACCACGTTCAGGGGTGAACCGCGAAACAGTACTGAACTCGCCAATTACAATCCTGTCTTTCGGAGTGTACTTGGTTAACCAAAAGAGAGACTAAGCATGTAGCGCCTTGGATGTAGGCTTTTTGGACGCGGGTTCGAGCCCCGCCGCCTCCACCAATACTTAAGAAAGGCCAACCTTAACCGGTTGGCCTTTTTTTCTGCCTGTTTTCAGCCACTTGCGGTATGTTTACTTGATGATTGGTGACGTCTTTTACTCAATTAACTGTTTATCAATAATGGCGACAAATAGCCAAGTGGCGACAAAGTGGCGACAGCCAAATTAAAGTGGCGACATTGGCGGCACTGATTTACCCGCTTTTTTCATTTCAGTTTTATTTTTATCTAACTTAATGTTTTTATTGTGTTTGATCACCTTTCTATTTTTTAGCCTTTCTCATTAAAACCCCACGGAATCCAGCGAAAACCCAGCATTCATGCGGCTTTCACGATTTCTTAGCCTCTCAAAGCGCCTGTATGGAACTGTAAAACAGTGAAATAAACCGCGATCATTTCAGATCTTCGATCCATTAAAAGCCCTAGGAATGGCGCTGGCTGCGCCTATGAACTGCAATAATCTAAAACTGAAATAAAAAAATTAAATAAAGCGCGCAGGAGGGGAGGAAGAGTGCGGATTTCGTGGCGCGGATTCTCTGTGGCGTTGGTTTCCGTGGGGAAAACTTGGTGATTATATCTGGGCGCGGGTTCGAGCCCCACGACAGGAACCGAACCCGCGTCGATACTTTTGGGTTGGTTGAGTGACGTCGAGCATAGATAGAGCTGGCTTTACTGCAGGCAATAGAAAGCCCAGCGGTAAGCTGGGCTTATGCGTTGAGTCGCATCTGTTATACGTTAAGTTAATGCGTGAAGCTTAACGCTATATTGCGTTGATAACGGATTGCGGCTGATGATAACGGCTATTAGCTGACTTTGTATGTGCCTGATGAACTGCCGCCTGTGACTTGCACTTGGGCGTTGCTGGTGATCTCGGCTACGACTGCGGCGGCTATGGCTTCGGCCATCTTGGCGGCAAAAGCATGTTCACCATTGGCGGTAAAGCCTCTGGCCTCTAGTTCGCTGACTATCTTGCCCTTTAGTGATGATTGACTTAGTGCCATGTGACTTCCTTTTGTTTTGCCTAACTACTTACCTGCAGTAACTGTTGATGAACCATCACCATGTGGGCCACCTGTAAAGTGGCAGATGTGGGCACAAGTGACCACGGCCTTGCCACCGTTGAGCTTTATGGTGTCGGCATCTTCGGTGATGTTCTTGGCTTTGATGTTTAAATCTTTGGTGATTGTCATGCTCATCTTGCCCTCGACCAGTGTTAGCTGGTCTTTTAGCACTTTGATTTCTTGCGACTGCTTAACCAGTAACTTATGCATTTGGCCCACTGTGGTGCGAATGTCTTTGTCGGTTTCGGTGATGAGGTTGCCAACATCATCGAATAGCTGATAAACCCCATCGCGCACTTGGTTACGGCTTTCGCCTGCTTTGATTGCTGGCAGGTCCCAGCCAAATGGTAATACTGTTCTGATAAATGGTTTATCTGGCCTGCCGTAAGCAAAGCCGATTTCAACAATTGAGCCAATAGCCGGAGGCTCTAACCGCCCTGCTTTGTCTCCTGCACCTGGTAATGGTAATGGCACTGCTTGCAGTGGTTTAGATTTAGTTTCGGTACCGTTTTCATCTAGCAGCTGCACGTCAACGGCATAACGTGGATAGAATGCATCACTACCGCGTTCGCCATCTTCTTTTGGTAGTTCTGGCAGTGCGACCACTTTTGCCCAGCGCGGTAAGTGCAGGCCTGATGTTAATTCAGGGAATAACCGCCGCACGATACGTTTAATTACTGTTTCCACTTTATCAGCTCCTTACCAACTGATGATCATTTCAGTTTGCTTGAACTCAACTGATTTAATGCGCTCATTATTAGCGGTGACATTTGGGCGCACCATTGGCGCCGCTGGCATGGTTGCCGTTCTGCCTGCTTGGTGGTTGGTCATTAAGGCATTGGGGATCACAACCGGCTTATTGTGCCAGTATGAATCTTGATAACTTCCAATATAGATTTGACCATTGCCTTGTTGTTGCCAGATAAAGTCTGGGATTTGATAGGCACGGCCAATGTTATCTAGGATTTCATAGCCCGAGCCATCGCAATAAAAACACGGTATTGATGCGTTGGCGTAGGCTTTATCTGGGACGACAAAACTCAAGCCTGTTTGCGCGCTGACTTCATCAAGCACTTGGCGCATGGTTGGGTGACGCAGCATTACGCTTAAGTTAAACGCTAGTGATGCGGCCAACTCACGACAAAACAAGGTATACCAACCATTAACGGCTGGCATAACTCTTTCAACGTAACCGATAAACACCCGATCAACCATTTCGCCCCAGCCTAAATCAAGAGCCACTTTATCCAAGCGATTCACTTTAGTATTGACGGTAATTTGGCAAGTACCTGGCGAGTCACTTTTTAACACTAGCCAATGGTTTTTTAACTCCACTTGCTTAGCGTTAACCGTGGCACGGGCAATAAAGCGAGCGTTCGGTTTATTCATTAGGTTCTCAACTCACCAAAATTTTCAGTTAACAGCTTATCCAGTGAAGCGTATTGCACACCGGACTGTTCGACTTCACCGCCTTGTTGGTTGGCGGTTGCTTGTGGCAAGCGTTGCTCCTTTTTCTCTGGCACTGAGCGATATTCACTTAAAGTGAAGTTAACACGCCATTGCCTTGTGGTTTGCTGCTCAACTGCATCAATTTTGCTGGCAAAGCGCACTTGCTTAACACCAAGTGCACTCGCGGTGTGATTGCTGATGCGGTAGATCATTCTTGCGCCCACCTCGGTCGCCTCAGCCATATTGAATAAGTCTGATAAGTGCCCTGCTTCAGTAAAAGGAATGAAGCCGGCTACACTTATCATTTTGGCCTTAGCGCCCGTTTCGGCGCTATCGGTGCTTGAGCTCTGGCCGCTGGCGTCTTCACTGGCGAGTTCTTGACTCGCCGTGATCTGCAAGCTTTTGAGTTTAATTGCTGTAGAGTTTAGGGTTAGCACTATCTTGCTCTCCATTTCACAGGGTAAGAACCGTAGTTTTCCGTACCATTTGAAATGTTAATAAACCTAACTTTAATGGTTCCTGTTCCCGATTGTGTAACTTGAGGTAAAACCGGCACAATCTCATCATTTTGAGGATCTATTTCGACCGCGTAATCTGTCAGCGTTTTTTGTAAACCTGTAATAATACTTGAGCCTCCTAATAACGCCTCAACTCTCCCTGATGCTACGAACCCAGTATTAATTATGTCATTTGTTTTAATTAGTTTTCCTGACCCGTAAATAACTATTTTATCATCATCAATGACCCCTTTAGGGTCATTCAAGAATACAGTTGCGCTATCTTGTATAAGAATATGTTGTATATTCTCATCGCTTCCTATGATTTTTGGGTTGTTTATATAAACTACAGCGCTATTCATCACACGAAACAAGTAAGTATTCTTCTCTGTAGCCTTTGGTGTTGCAAAGGTTGGATAGTTGAATGTAACTTCCGAATCTGACTGGCATCGAATAGCTTCTGTATTTGCTCCTAAAGTGCCTGCGTCCTGTTCGAAATTCGGGCTATTAAATATAATACCAAACGCGCTCCCAGCTATATTCACATGCGGTGCCCCACCGCTACCCGAGTTATAACCATTGAATACGAAGTTTTTACACCCACCAATAAAAAGACCATTAATTGTTGGTTGCGAACTATAACAGTTGTTAAACGTATGATTGATTAACTGGCCGTCCCCTATAAATTTAAAGCTTTCTCCGCAAAAGTTAGCTCTAACATTATCAAACTGATTACTAAACGCATTCCGACTAGACTGATAACCAACACCAAACCAATTTAAAGATATATCTTCTAAATGTATGTTTGTTACAGTTTGCGCATCAGTCAAATCGATCCCTTTACCGGTCCCAACATTTCCATGCTGAAAGCCTTCTTGATAAAAAGAAGCCGATTTTATTTTTGTTGATCTTAATTGTTTACCTGCTTGTACCTTGAAAGCGCTATCCGACGATTTTGGGGTTTTAACTGTAGTACTTATGTCACTTACACCTATTAAACCAACGCCGTAAACGCTTGCAGTTGTCAGCTTAAAAATATAGTCCCCACTATCAATATTAATTACTCCATTTGGATTTTTCCCAGCAATGACTGCTATATTATCAGAACAATCAACCCCAGCATTAACCCCCCATTCCGCGCCATTAACACTTTGATACTGCAATACAGCTACGAGCCCTGGTGCAACATCTAATATATCAACCCCATTAGGAATAAAAATGGCCGGACGTATTTCAAAAAGAGCATTAGCTCTATCTGTTGCAATAACCCTTGATCCAAGCTTTCTGTATTTCCCACTTTCAATTTCATTTATGGTTGTATATATAGCTGTTTTATCGAGTTTTTCACTCAAACCCTCTGTATTTCTCAAATCCTCAACATCATCTGCCGCATTAACTACTGCGAGCTTATACACGTAATGCTGTACACCTTGCACGTCAATGTAATCGTCCATTTCGCCATTAGTGACGGTAAAGGCAACTTGTGGCGTCCAAACACTATTAGCGGTACCGCTAAACCACGCATCTACATACACAAACTGCGGATATGACTGCAGGGTTAAAATGTGTTCTTGCTTAAGTTCGATACGCAGGCCTGACACATAACCCACACCTGGCAACACGCTAAAGCTGTTGGCCGTTGCGCGTGGTGCCACTTTAAAGCCGTCTTCAATAAACCAATCTTTGCCGTTCATATCAGCGGCAAGCTGTTGCGTTAGCTTATCCATACCACCTAAGCGTGCGGTAAAATCTAGCTGCCACGTTTCTGGCGCTACGTTAATACCAGTGAGATCGGCAATACCTGAATACTCAATACCAAAATTACGGTTTAGAATATTACCAGCCACACCCGGCTCGGTGATGGTTTTTACCGTAGTTGGAATATGGTTAATTGCCACTAAGGTTTGGTTAACTGACGAATACAAACCTACCCAGTTAAATTCAAACGGGCCAGTAAGGCTATCTAGCACGGTTGAGTAAACCACCACGTTGTCATTAATGCGGCCAACCTGCTGTACAATTTGCTCATGTACCTTATGTTCGGTAGGTATGCCCTCTTCGCGGTTAATTGGCGCCGTTGGGTCTTGGTTTGGTACGTTGGCGAAAATAAAGGTATCAATATCCAGCTGCTCATTAGCTTGTGCTTTAGCTGCAAAGAGTTTTTCACCTGCGATTGTAATAACTGAAGCCATGTTGTTTCCTTATCTCTTACTAATGAGCTGTTTTTGAACGGTCGTTTTATTGGCAACCGTAAAGTGTGATTCGTTATCCATTAGCGCTAATCCAAGCGCTGGGCGCATATCATCGCTTAGGCTGGCAATTCCGGTTAAGCTGTCTAAAGCAAAGTCTGACGGTGGCGCAACAAGTGGCATGCTCGCAATGGTGTCAAACTGGTAACGTCTGGTTGTACGGCCATACTGGCGACAAATGTTGTCAATTAGCCCCGCCCTTTCGGCTAAGTCACTATCTAGTAGCTGCAAACTCACCACGTCCCAATCGGTTTCACTCACTCGTTCGTCAATGGTGATCCATGGTGTGCCGAGCTTTTCAAACATGTAATACCAGCCCTCTTTACTCCCTGCGCCTTTAGCAAATTTAAGGGCGAACTTTACTCGCGTTCTATAAAGCTGCTCGGTCTCACCTGGTATTTGTTCAATATCTCGTTCCCACGCTAACAAATGCACTAAGGCTAATTCGGCGGTCATGGGGTCGAGTTGCTTAGACGGGAACGCTAGCAAGTCGGCAAAGCGTTGCCAAAACAACACTGCACCTTGGCGTAGTTTGTCTATCTC
This sequence comes from Shewanella sp. 0m-8, assembly GCF_052977265.1. NCBI lineage: Bacteria > Pseudomonadati > Pseudomonadota > Gammaproteobacteria > Alteromonadales > Shewanellaceae > Shewanella > Shewanella sp. 0m-8. Next base: position 120,138 of record NZ_JBRIMB010000004.1, read on the forward strand.
GCTGGCTGGCCGCGCTAACCAGTACGGCATCTTGGTTAGGCTGTGCCAATTGATTTTGTCTAGTCGCATCATTTATGCATTACCGTTATTAATGGTTAACTCGCCAATACGCGGCACATCGTTACCGCTGGTAATATCCATTTGGTGCCAGTTCAATGACTCAAGCCCTGCAAACTCTTTATGCAACTCTTGGCCTAAGCGGCTAAAGCTAAAGCGGCTAGCGGGCTCGGTTCGGGTGGCGTTGTAGTTGCTGTTTTCGCGAAATGCGCAGCGTATGTAATCTTCAACACCTGCAAGCAATGCGCTAACTTCATCGGCTAGCAATGCAGGTCGTGGGTAAACGGTTACACCAATATTGGTGATCATCGCTGGTATAGCCATAACCTGCAGATCATCGCCATGGCCATGAAAGCCCTTTTGCATCACGTACTCGTTTAAGTCATCAATCAGTGCGCTTGATGGCTCGCCCGTATCAAGCAAAATTAAGGCGTTCGCCGTACCTGGACCACGTGGCGCATCATGTTCAAAAAACAAGTTGTCTGCGTTAAGGCCTGCGCGTTCGGTTAGCATAGCGCGGTAAACCGCATCGATATGCCAAGGCGCAGCTGCAGTAAATGCGTTACGGGTACGTAGCTTTAAATCTTCATTGCTTTCAGCATCGGCGCCCAGTACATCAATCCAATCAGCTTCATTGGTAACACTGCCAATGCCGGTGACTGACTCTGGCAAAATATGGTAATAACCTGCGCCAAGGTTATAAGCCGCACCTGCATGTTCGGCTATAACGGGTACCAACACACTGGCGGCGTTCTCGGCTAAGATCACATCGGCAATGGTTAACACGCGATACACCACGCCATTAATGGCATCGGTTTGTATTACGGTACCAGCGCGAATCAATAGACTTGGGCCACTGCTGGCCGCTCGTAGAAACTTAATTTTGCCCTTGGTAAATTCGGTCTGCTTACGGGTTAAATCATGCTCCCACGCTTTGGCTTCAATAAAGGCATCATCGGTGGCGGTTTGTAAAAACAAGTTAGGTAAGATTTTTTCAACCAATACCTTGTTTACAATCCACGTGGCAGGCTTTGCCACAATGGCGGTGATCAACCGCCAAAATGGCGAGAACGGCGCATCGTTAGCAACAATACAACCCGCCTCTTCAACGTCTTGTTTAAATAACGCTTTCCAGCCGTCTTCCGTCGTTGGAATGCCTGCATCTTCAACTATTTTTTTAAAGTTAATGTCAGACACTGTTTTTTCAGCCATGGTTTTCTCCGTCTGTGCCAGTAGCAATAGCCGTACTTAACGGACCAAAATTAATCGTGTCGGCAAACACCCACCATTGACCTGCTTTGACTTGTTCCACTTTTACTGTGCCCGGCATAATGCGTAAGTCATCTTCGACCAATAACGTAATGCGGGTTTGGGTGTCGGCCGTTACGCCTGTGCCTCTGTCGCTCACTAATAAATTGGCAAGGCCAGATTCGATAATCGCGTGCACAATGTCTTGGGCGATAACCGCGCGATCAGTTAAATAAGTTGGGTTTAATCCGGCATCTAACACCAGATCACCATGCTGAATATGCAAATCACGAAACATGCAATCACTCATCCGTGCATCTCCACATAATTCATAAAGTTGTCGTCGCCCTTAGCTGGGTACACGTTAACCGTGCCCACACTGGTTGATTTACTCTGGTTAGCCGTTGATAGGTTTTGAGTAATACCGCCTCGTTCTACACGGGCTTGCACTGGCGCAATTGCTGCCACACTTGGCATGCTTGAACTCGACATTGATGCATCAATATCAACACCAGGTATTAAATTAAGCTTGTCGATAATCCACGCCATGGTGTCGCTAAACACACTTTTAACGCCTGCCCACACGTTGGCAAAAATACCGCTAATGGCTTTAACCCAGCCCCAATCAGACATAGTGGCTTTTAAGTCGTCCCAGTAATAAACCAAGGCGCCGACAGCGGCGATAGCTAAAGCAATACCCGCGACAATTAAGCCGATAGGGTTCATCATCATCGCCATATTGACCGCCAGCATTACCCCGCGTAACGAGGCCAAGCCCGATGTGAGCATGGCATTAATACCTGCCCAAGCCATCGCGCTTACACCATAAGCGGTCATTGCCATTTTTGCGGCGCCCATCATCACAGTAAAGGCACCACCTGCAATCACTAATCCCGTAAAGGCGATAGCGGTATAGCCAATATATTTAGTTAAATTAGGGAATGTTTCGGTAAACCAGATCACGTCGCTGCCCATATCGGCAATCCAGCCAACAAAGCTATTAAATGCAGGTAGTACGGCGCTGCCTAGCGCTGCGCGGATAACGTACCAACTCTGGCTTAAGCGTTCGCTTTGGTCGGTCATGGCTGCGGCCATCTCTTCGGCCTTGCCCATGCCTTTAACTTTACCAAGGGTATTGATTGAATCGCCAAGGCCGTTAATGTCGGCCATTAATAACTTAACAGTGGCAACCGCTTCTTGTGAGCCAAAAGCTTTGGCCAATGCATCGCCCTCGGCCACATCTAAGGTGTCGCCATACTTGCCTCTAATTTGGTTGAGAATATCGACCATCGGCAACATGGCGCCTTGGGAGTCGGTAAAGCTTAGGTTTAGCGCATCTTGCGCTTTACCCACACCCGCTAAAAATGATTTATATTTGGTACCCGCTTCACTGCCCGACATAGTTGATTGCAGCGTGCCTAAAATCGCCATCTGCTCATGCATGCCAATGCCTGCACTTGTGGCTTCGGCGCCGATACTGGTAAAGGCGCTCGACATCTCCGAACCTGTGGTTTTAAATGCCTGCACTGCTGTGGCGGTCATGCCTGTGACTTGGGCAACCCACTCGCTTTTGCCCATGTCATTGGCTTGATTTTTGAAGATACCAAACATGGTGCCCATGTAATTGGTAATGGTGGCGGCATCGGCTTTGGTAGCCGTTGCCAACACGTTACTTGATAAAGTAAAAGCGGATAAGTCGGCGTCACTTAGCCCTGCAATAGCGGACTGAATATCGTAGCTAGAGCTCACAAACTCAGTGGCAGATTTACCGTATTTAAGCGCGTATTCGTATGAGGTATCACTTAACTGTTTAAGTGCAGAGTCACGCACCCCAAGTGATTTCACTTCACCTAGAACGCGGTCCATTTCAATAGCTGGCATTAGGGCACTTTGCAACGCCAACCCTGCCGCCGCCATGCCACCCACGCCCGTAGCCATTTGCATGGTGCCCGCTTGGTAGTTAGCTGCTAGACCATTAAATTGCTGGCTAATCTTAGCGATTGGCTTAGTGATTTGGTCTATCAGTCCAACGGTGAACATTAACGGCTTAGGTAAGCTCATACTGCCTCTTTTAAAGAACCGCTGATGGCTCTTTCTCTCTATTCCTACTTACCACCGAACGCCTTACAAACGGCGTTGGTGACGATGGCTTCTAAATCTTCGCGCTGCCTTGTTAACAGCCATGCGGCGCGAGCAATACTGATTTCGCTGTCATCTTCATGCGGTAGCAAATGCCGCCGCACAATGAGCAATTGCTCAAGCTGGTTGTTGCCTATGGCGTCAACCAGCGCATTTATTTTTTTACGGCAATTTCAATCGCTGGTGCAAACTGCTGCGTGAGTAAACCCGCAATTTGCATCGATGCACCTGGCGAAGTTTCCAGAACGCCACGCAGTTGCTCCTTGTGGTCAGTGTCGACGGTACGCATCACTAGGTTATGTGCTGGAGCAACTTTGTTATCTGGCATAATTTCATTCAAATAACTGTTGTAGTCGTCAGTAGTTACGGTAAAGCTAATGTCACTGCCTGCGATGGTTAATACGATTGGCTTTTTCATGCTGCATCCTTATTTTTTCTATTGTTAAAAAAGTCTTTTAAGTTAGTGAATCCGTCTTTCATCTGGCGCTCGATACGGTCGCCCAAATCTTTTACGTCGTCTTTAGTGGCATAGTTTTCGGCCACATGGGTTTTATGGTCGCTTAGCTCTTTAGCGGTATTCTTTTGGCTGTTAAATATGCTGGCTAACAGCGGCACTAAAATGGTGAGCACAATGCCGCAAATCGCTAAGAACACACGGATCCAATCTAGGCTTTCGTTCATTTTGCTACTCCCTTAATCTTTTCTACCGTGCGCAAGCCTGCAAGTCCCAGCATGGCGAGGGTTAATTCCATCATCACCTCAAGCGGCAACTCTGGTGTGCCAGCATCAGGCCAAATCCATTGCAAAATAGGGTTAATTAAAAATGCGAATAAAAAACCAAAGCCGCATACCCACATTAAAAATGGTCTTGCGCCTGCAACAAATACTGAGCGGTGTTGCGCGGCCATGGTGTTAGCCAATGCCTGCATGAGCATCGGTTTTTGTTTAATTTCGGTGAGATCGTTATCTAACTGCTTACGTTCTTCGTCCGAGGTAAACAGCGCATCACCCGCTTTGCCAATGGCTTCAATTGGGTTAGTGCCTAAAATCGTACTAAACCAGCCCATGGAAAACTCCTTATAAATGCACGACGCGTTGTAGCCAGCCAAACTGATACTTTTCTTGGCTTTCGTCTTTCACTGCGATGTTGATACAAAAACTAATCCGCATACCTCGCACCGCTTCAATCAATACTTTCAAGCCGTTTTGCTTACGATGCTCAACATACTTATCAAGCGCATATAACGAACGGCTGCCTACAATGCCGTCAGCCACTAAGTCGGGATAAAGCGTTTGACGGTTATTCAGCACGTTAAGCACTTGCTGCAAACACTTGCCTGCGCGGTTAACGCCTGAGTTAACGCCAAAATCAAACAACTGCTCGGTGAGTGTTTCGCTAATGCGACAAATGTCATCAAGTTTTAATGGTGTCCAATAGCGGTCTTGGTAAATCTTGAATGCCAACTCATAAGGCAAGTCGCGCATTGCGCCTTGATAACCATTTTCACGCGCCACATTTAACGTGATGCCATACATGGTTTCACCGCCACGATCCGTTGGGTCGTTAACGTACCCGCCCTCACGTTCGATCAACTCTTCAATTAATCTGTTTTTTAAGTTGCTCATCGCTTTTGCTCACTTAACGTTTGGCAGTCAATACACAACTGCACACCTTTTACCGCTTGGCGGCGTGGCTCGGGGATCTCCTCGCCACACCGGGCACAATGGCTAGCACTGACTTGCTCGGCTTGCGCGACAAGAAGCTTCGTGGCGCGGCCTGCTAAGTATTGGTTTAGGGCTCGCGCTTGCACTCTTACTGACTCGTCGCCTTCGTCCATGCTAATTCACTGCCTATTGGTTAATGTTTTCGATTTCATCGGGGCGCAAATACGGCACGCCATCGATGTGCACAAAATCTGGGTCGGTGACATCAAACGGGATTTTAAACAGCGAGGCTTGACCACCTTTTTTGTCGATATCCAAGATATCGCTGAGTTTGATACGGCAACCAAAGGCTTCGACTTTCGTTTCGTCTTTAGACGTCTTGGCATAAAACATAATGTCGAACGGCTTCATGCCACGCCACGAACCCGCACTTTTAGCAGCGTTCGATATCAACTTAAAGTTGCTAGCATTGACCGATAGTTCACCGCTGGCCGATACATCACCATCAACATAGCCATCGGGTACACCGCTGGTTTGGCTTACGCCACTATTGTCGGTAATGGCAAGGCTTGCCGTGTCAACTTGGATCATGGTGTCGCCTAAGTTGACGTTAAAATTCATTCCAGATAAACGCATGTCTTTCTCCTGCTGCTCTGGTTATTAAAGGTTGCTTAGATCAAGCATGATGTTGACGGTAATTTCTTTCGGGCTGTTATATGGGCGCACAACCATGTAGATCACCACACTCTTATTCGTTGGCCACTCGATAGTAATGTCGCCATCTTTTGGCGGTTGAATATCACCTGGGAACTGAATGCCTAAAATGGTGTAGCTCTTACTCATGATGCGCAGTGGCTTGGTAAAGTAAGCCTTGTTCATTTCAATGCTGTTAGGCGTGGAGTTAAGTACTCGATCAGCTATGCGGCGAATCGCTAAAATACGCACTTCGCGGCTGGCTTTGTGCACTACACGAAGTTGCTCAATGTATTGATAGTCACCGCCTGCAGCATCAAGGGTTGAGCCATCGCCCCAATAAGTGCCCTCAAAGTCTGGGTACCACTGCGGCACACTTAAACGCGCATTGGCTAAGGTTTCTAACGTAGCAAGTTGCAGTGGCTCGGCGCTGCTATCCACTAGTGACTCACTCCCAAGCGTACCTAAGCCCATTACGCTACCCGTTGCCACACGCATTGGGCTGTCGGCAATACTCACGGCGGCATTACATAAGCGGCCAGCGAGTACACCCGCGTTATTGCCATGCAGCTGCGGCACCGGAATTACTAAGTGATTGGCAAGGCCAGTAACTAACGCCACGCTTGCGGCTTCAAATTCTGACCATGTTTGGCTGGCTTTATCGATACCCGCTAGCGCAACAATGCCCGATACAAAACGGCCTAGCTTGGCTTGCAAGCCAAATAGATAATCGTGTTTGTCACTGATCTCTTTTGCGGTTTTGCTAGGGTCACAGAACACCACTGTTTCAAAGCTTTGCACTTCGTTAGCGCGGTCAATGGCAGCAAATACGTCTTCGTCAACGGCAAGTGGATAAACGGCAGCGGTCCAGTTTTGGCCTGCGTTTAACTGCGCGGCAATCACTTGGTCGCGTAGTGGGCTATCGGCAAGAACGGCTTCAAGATCCGTTTGTGCACCAACGCTAAACAGCTGGCTTTCTTCATCAACATGACCAGCGCGACCAACAAAGAGAAAATGGCGTTCAATGGCGTTAACGTCACCTTGTCCCAAATTCAAATTGTTAACTTTTACCTTTCCTAGTGACATGGGGTATTCCTCTTTATCTTTGATTAACTTTATCTATGATGATTGCTAATTGGCGCTGTACGTTTTCAGTGCTGTCGCCTAAGAACGACCTTGCTTTTACTGGAATAGACCAATTTTGCTTGGGCTTCTTATTTCTTAATGCTTCGAGCGCCATTTCTGCCTGACCGACAGTCATACTTGCTGTCAATTCTTTAATAGTTGCCTTGCGGTAACCTTTGCCTTTTGATTTTCTTGCCTTAGCGCCTAGCTTTACTAACGCCTTGGCCTGCCCTCTGGTAATCGGTGCATCGTAATCAGGTTTGCCATGGATGCGCTTCATTCTGGCTGCACCCATTTTTTCGGTAGCGCCCTCTTGATGAAAAGCAGCAATTCGGCCGGTTAATTTGTTTTGGTGTTTAAGCTCCAGTCGGTTGCCACCCGTGACGTATGGCTTTAATCCTTTACCAAGCCGTTTTAATGATTTAGATTCGCTATTTTTTTTGCGGGGAGCAAAGCTCTTACCATCAATATCTTCTTGCCTGCGGATCCGTTCTCTAGCAAGCTTTCGCTCATACCTGCCTAACGTCCCCAATATAAGATTGCGCTTTTTTTCTGGCAGAGATATCAACAACAATTGCTGCTTAACGCTCAATGCCTGCTGCTTGTTCGGTGAAATAACTAAACTCATGCATCCCCCTTTTGCTGTAGATCAACGCTTTCGGCAATATTGATAGGCACTAAAGACACGCGATAACGACCACCATTAAATTGCACCGGACCGTTATCATCAGGAATAAGCTCAATGTCATCCATCAGCTGCAGTTCGATTAATATCGTGGCGTTGTCTTTGCTCACTACATCGATGTCGATTTCAGGATCATCTAGGCCGTAAACATCGCGGGGCCATTCGCTGTCAATCAAGTAGGCCGACACCATAGCGAGTAGGTTGTATGAGTTAATGCGGCGGTGCGGAAACTGCTCAAACGCGATAACGGCGTTGTACTTCCACTTTGCCACTTGGTAACCGTCAATGCCTTTGTCTTCACCGCTTAAAATCAGGGTGCCGCGTTCTTGCCAGGCATCGATGTTGTTGGCCTTAATCACCGGCTGCAAGCTGGCAAGTAAAAACTCGCACAATTGCTGCAACTGGGTTTTGGTTTGGTATTGGCTCATAGCGAGTGCACTCCCGCACGGCCAAGGCCTAACAATAAACGTACGCTACGATTGCTTTGCGCGAGTAGTGCATCTTGTTGGTTTGTATCACTGGCTTTGTTGTTGCCCGCCTCTTTTTGGTCGACGGCAGAAAAATAGCCCAGCAAGTCTGCATGGGAGCGGGCATACACTGCCGCGCGGTAAATGCTGACCTGCTGCTCACTGAAATAAGGAACTAGACTGGCGTCTAGGGCAAAAGGCACATCCTTGTTTTCTGTGTAGCCAGGGGCTGCTGCACTTGATGAAGATGGCGCTAAAACGTAATTCAGTATTTGTTGTTGCACTTCGGCAACACTGCGATTGAGTGAGTCAGCAATGGCTTGCTCTTCAAAGGTTTCAGGTATACGGCGATGCTTGCGAAACTCGCCCGTAGACAACGCAGGCCAACCGCTATCTTTGTCGATATCGATGCTTGCTTGTGCTGCTGCCTCAAATCCAAAACTACTCATAGCATGTTCTCATTCGCATTTAATTGGGTTCAGTGCGGTTAGCGTCGACGTGGTTATTAACAGTCACCCGTTAAACACTCGGCTAGCGCACTGGAGGGTTGGGAGTCGGTCCCTTGCGTTAGTTGGCTTGCTCTTGAGAGCCGTTCTCTTGCGAACCATAGGCCTCTAACGCACGTATTCTCATTTCAATCTTGTTACGTATGGTTTTTACCTGGGCATGCTTATGCAGGCTGGCGGCTTTTTCCAGTAGCGCATCTGCTTGCTGTAAGCGGTCAATGTCGCCCACTTGCGTTGGCTTAACATCACCGTTCGTTGTGCGCAGTAATGCCAAACCCGCGAATTTGTAATACTTGGCGGTAACCACTTCCGGTAATTTCCAACTATTCGCAACATGCTTAAACACCTGGCTAAAATACGGCTCAATGCTATGGCCGTTATCTGCTTGAATCTCGCACCAATCGAATACTGCATCGCTAATAAACCCTGCCCATTGGCGGCGAATAGTGCGCACCATAGGTTGGTTAAGCTCAATGGCTTTGAGGCCGAGTTCAATGCCTTGACTGAGGTCGTCAATGTCGAATAGCCAAACCACGCAATAAGCAAAAATAGGATTGTCAGAAATAGCATTTTTGTCGTTCTCCTTGTCGCTTTGTTGTTCTACTAGGTACTCAGTGACAATGGGTAACCACTTAGGCAGTAACACGTCACGTTTATGGGCAACTTTGTCTGCCCGTCTTACCAAGCCCTTGAGGCGTTTTAGGTCGTCCTCAAGTTCGATAAGTTGCAAGTGCAGGCTTGGCGCATATTGCGCGTCACCTGTCAGACCTACTTTTTCGAGCTGCTTTTGGCTTTGGCGTTTGTCTCGCCAGGCGAGGATGCTAGCTCCGCCGACGGCTTTTTTATTTCGCTTGCCGCCTCTTTAATGTCACTAGCAGCTTCACTAATGCTTTCTGCGCTATAGGCCAGATCACTTGATGTTTCGCTTACGTCATTGGCAGCGGTTTCAACTTTGTCAGCGGCTTGCTCCACTGTTTGAGCAGCATCGGCAACCGTGTCAGCGCTTTGCTGCAGTTCGGTATTAATATCGATGACTTTAATATCAGAGATTGCGCCATCTTCATCGGTCGTCACTTCTGCAGTAACCGACTTGTCATCACCCGCTGCAGGATCAACGTGAATTTGCATTTCTATAAAGCGCGTGTTTTGGGCTACCACTTCACGGGCTTTTTCGATGGCTTGCTCTTCTTCACAACCAAGCAGTTTGGCCAGTAGCGCTAACGCTTCATTTGTGGGTTTTGCTGTCACGTCTTTATGCTCGGCACAATCATGTGCTTGCTTGGCTTTTTGGGCGGCACAACGTTTTTGAAAATTGGCGATAGCACTCATGGCAATATCCTGTTTATTCGATTTAAATATGGAGTTAACAAGGGTTTGATTAGGCACTCAATGAGTGCCTCATCGCAGGGCTTACGCTGCAGGTACAGCGCCAATATTCATGTTGTTTTCATCAATGGCGGCATAGCCCTTGAACTCTTCAACGGCATAGCCTTCCATGCGCCAGAACTTGTCTTCATGTTGCTTGCGGTCTTCAACATTTTCAGACTTACGCGAGCGAGTGCCCACTTGGGTGTAAAGGTGCAGGTTAGAAAGCAGAGTCACGACGATACGCTTACCTGGGAAGAACGGCGGCGTGTAAGCACGCAAACCACCGATGGATTTATCCATCTGCTGTGCGGCCACTTTCTCGCTTGGCTTATCGGCTTCGTTCATCATCTTGGTTTGTGCAGTGGCGGTTAAATCGCTACCCACCAATACGACAAGGCGCGGATCATTACGTAATGATGGATGAATAAGGGTGTTTTTCAGTTCGGTGACAATCGCGTCAAGCGTCTTGTATTCACCAACTTTTAAATCTGCCGTTACTGCATCTGGGTTGAAATAGATTGGGTCGGTAACAATTTGCTCTGGCGCGTTCTCTTTAACGATTTGGTGCCAGCCTTTGTTAACGTCTTCGCCCATTGGGTTGTTAACAGGATCAGAGTTTTCAGCAACCGAGGTGCCATTAAAACCAACGCGGAGTAAATCCAGTGCGAAACGGCGGGTAGCGTTTTGGCTCATTAGCTTTACAAACTCATTTTGCTTGCCTGCGTTTGCCCATACCGCCAGTGTTGCCCACTTAACCGATGCACATGAATCAGTTTCAGTTAGCTCATAATTGTGACCACCGACGCCGTTGACAGTGTTAAAACGACCATCTTTTTTACGGCCGGTAGCGATACCATAATCACCGACTTTAACCACTTGGCCTTTAATCTGGTCAACGTCCATCATTGAGATCAGTGATAGGAACTCAACCGAATCAAGCAAAGCCGCTTTTAGTTTGGTTTCCATTGGGCCAGTAACGCTGAATTGATGTTGCACATCATCAACGCCGTAGCTCTGCGCCATGTTGCTGGTATATGCCAGCAAACAGGCTTTTGCGACTGGTGTTAAAAAATTCATTTTGCTCTCTCTTGTTTAGTGATGAATGTCAGCTATCAATTGCAGCGAGTTATACAACCGAGAATGATTCGCCAAGGCCTGCAGGATCAGGCTCTTGGCCACCCGTTTCTTGGCTTAGCGTCTTAAACTGGGTTTCCATGCCATCAACTTTGGCGGTTAAACCGGTAATCGCTTCATTAAGCGAGCTGAATTGCTCAGGCGTAATACCGCCTTGCTGCTCTTCTGCTGCCGCTTGCTCTTCTTCGGTTTCAGGCTTTTTCGCACTGAAAGCTTCTGTTTTTGCTTCAAGGCTTTCTAATCGGGTGCCGATAGATGCGAATTGGCCCATCAAGGCTTCATGCTGTTCTTTGGTCATGGGTTCTTCCTCAGAAGTAGTGCTTACATGCTCAGTGCTGTTTGCCTGATGCGGCGTAAGGGATTTAAAAAACTTGCCTAACGTGCTGAAAAACGCCTTTTGGTTTTCAGGGATGATCAGCTCTTCGCTGTCTACTGCTGGATAGCTAATAACAAGCTGCTCTGGCGCGCCGTATTGATGTGTTTCAAAACGCTCTTTAGCACCAAATTTAAGGCGGTCAGTGCCAAGGCTTGCAGGCTCATCGGTAACACCAAGGCCTGTTAGGTAGGCTTTGCCTGTGGCGGCAAAATTTGGATCAAGTTCAATCGAGGTGTAGACCTTTTGGTCATTCTCGTTAGCCATAATAAATTGGGAGTTCGGGTTCAACTTACCAAACAGCACTAACTTGCCGTCATGCTCTTCGGTTTTCACTTCTATCACGTCACCCCACGCGCCATACCAACGGCGGTGATCAGGCCAAATGCGCGCACCATAAGTTTTAGGATCATAGGTTTCAGCAATATCGACTAGCCATTGACGTTCAATTGGGACATTACGAAACGTTGCGCCCTCAGTTGCGATGCGTACCCAGTCTGTTTTCAATTGGCTCATTACATAGTCCGGTTAGTGATTTGAATGCGAAAAGTAGAGATATTGCAGGCAGCATAGCCAGCTGCAACGGCGCTGGCACTCGGTTTGGTTCGGAGTAATTCGGATATAGGGCTATATCCGAAACAGGCCGAACATTAGTCCGTTATTGCCTTGTAACTTATGAATACACTGAGGCCAGTTTTCACTTATATGAGCATTCACTTCCCTTGGCTAAGTACTCTCCTGAAATTCGCGAAGCGGTAAAGCGGCTCTATTTAAGGCGCTGGACACCGGACGAGATCCGTCTCGAACTCAACCTGCCTAATACGCGGGTGATTTACTTTTGGGCTGACAAATACAGTTGGCGCGATCTGCTGCGCGAGGAAGAAGTCGACGAGGCCATTGCTCGGCGCATTGTGATGCTGACTGATGTTGCAGATAAATCAGGTAATCAGATTAAAGAGCTCGACATGCTGATTGAAAAGCATGTGAAGCTGAAAAAGCAGCGCTTAATCAGTGAGGGCCATTCGTTCGGTGCTAATGCTAAGAGCAATACCACTAATAGCAGTGGCAACAAAGGCAAAGGTGGCGATCAGCAAAGCGGTGACGCACCAAGCAAGCGCAAAGGCCGTAAGCGTAAGAATGACGTTAGCCATTTAACCGAAGACGATTTTAAAGCCTGGTACGCCTCTTTATTTGAATATCAAAAGGTAATGCATCAAAACCTGCATCGGCGTATTCGTAACATTCTCAAGTCTAGGCAGATTGGCGCCACCTATTACTTTGCCGGTGAAGCATTCGAGCAAGCGGTGCTAACCGGAGATCCGCAAATATTCCTCTCGGCTTCACGTTCGCAGGCCGAAGTGTTCCGTACCTATATTGTGCAAATTGCGCAGCAGTTCTTTGAGATTGAATTAACCGGTAACCCGATTGTGCTGCATACAGCCCATGGCGATGCCGAACTGCGTTTTTTAAGTACTAACAGCAAAACCGCGCAGAGTTACCACGGTCATGTGTATGTGGATGAATACTTTTGGATAGGCAAGTTTGATGTACTCAACAAACTTGCCTCTGCTATGGCCACCCATAAGAACTGGCGTAAAACCTACTTTTCTACCCCATCAACCAAAGCGCACCCGGCATATTCATTTTGGACTGGGGATCATTGGCGCCGTGGTATGAGTGATCGCGAAGAGGTGGAGTTTCCAAGCTTTGATGCCATGCGCGACCGAGGCCGATTTTGCCCCGACAAGCAATGGCGCTATGTGGTCACCATTGAAGATGCCCTTGCTGGCGGTTGTGGACTGTTCGACATAGAGGAGCTGCGCGACGAATACAACGACGATGACTTTAGAAACCTGTTTATGTGCATTTTTGTTGATGATGCCGATAGCGTATTTAAATTCAGCGACCTTGAAAAATGCATGGTTGAGTCGGCGCGCTGGCAAGATCACAAACCCAAAGAGCAACGGCCATTTGGCAATCGTGAGGTGTGGCTCGGTTACGACCCATCACGAACGCGCGACAATGCCACCTTAGTGGTGATTGCACCAGGTGAAAAGAAAGGCGAGAAATTCAGAGTACTTGAAAAGCACTATTGGCGCGGCCTGAACTTTGCCCATCACGTAAGTGAAATTCAAAAAGTCTATGCACGCTATCGCGTGACTTACATTGGCGTAGATACCACAGGTATTGGCGCGGGCGTGTTCGACTCGATTAGTACTCTGTTTCCTCGCGAGGCCACGGCAATTCATTACAGTGTTTCAAGTAAAACCCGCTTGGTGCTGAAAATGATTGATGTGGTTGAAAGTGGCCGCATTGAGTGGGATGCCTCACACAAAGATATTGCCATGAGCTGCTTATCAATACGCAAAACCACCACCGACACAGGCGGGGCGATCACTTTTAAAGCCAGCCGCGATAACGTAACAGGCCACGCCGATGTGTTTTTTGCCATCGCCCACGCCGTTATTAATGAACCACTGAACTTTGCACATAAGAGAACATCGCAATGGCAGTTCCAAAACGGATGACCTTAGCCACGGTGTTAATACGGTTCAACGAACCCATTCATTCGAGCAAACTCTTTCAAATTAACGCACACAAGAGAACATCATCATGGGCGCTACAACACTAAACGCAGCTAACGACGATTCAATGACTGATACAACGACCGAAACGGCAAACGCGCCAGTGGTGTTCAGTTTACCAGAGCAAGTGATGCCCAATATGTGGCTCACCGATTATGACTCACTGTATTACAACGACGGCGAACAATATTGGGAACCACCCGTTGATAGACATTTGCTGGCAAATTTGACTCGCCGTAACGCACAACATGGCGGCATAGTGCAAAGCCGCGCCAACATGGCAACCAGCCGTTTTACCTCTGGCCCCATGACGGCCCAGCATGTTGAGGCTACATTTTTAAACTTGGTGCAGTTTGGTGATGTGGCACTGCTTAAAGTGCGCAATGGTTTTAGGCAGGTGGTTCGCCTGTTTCCATTACCGAGTTATCGCACCCGCGTGGGTAGTGATGGCGGCGCAGTCGTACTTGAGCGCAATAACCAAGTTAAGCGCTATAAAGCCAAAGATATTATTTGGGTGCGCCAGTACGACCCTGTGCAGCAAGTCTATGGTTGCCCCGATTACCTTGGCGGCCTGCAAGCTGCACTGCTCAATGAAGATGCCACACTGTTTCGCCGCAAGTACTACATCAACGGCGCGCACATGGGTTTTATTATGTATGCCACTGACCCCAACTTAGACGCTGATGTCGAAAAAGACATTAAAGAGAAAATTCAAGACTCTAAAGGCGTGGGTAATTTTAAGTCGCTGTTTGTTAATATTCCCAACGGTAAAGAGAAAGGCCTGCAGATCATCCCCGTGGGTAACTTTGAATCTAAAGACGAGTTTATGAACGTGAAGAACGTCTCTTCACAAGATGTACTCAACGCTCATCGTTTCCCACCTGGCTTGGCTGGCATTATTCCGTCTAATACTGCTGGCCTTGGGGACCCGTCAAAGTATGATGAGGTTTACTATAAAAACGAGACTAAACCGCTGATTAGAAAATTAGTCGATGCGGTGACGCAAGATAGTGAAGTTGGCGGGCGCTTGGGGTTGGTGTTTGATTTTTGATAGATATGGCAACTAGTTCAATAATTGCTAATACTACTTATTGTAGTATGAGCAATAACAAGTGCATTAGTTAAAACTATACAGTTAGAAATGCATTAACCATTTTGGTTAAAGTCTTCAAAGACACCCCGACAGTTCCAACTAAAAATAATTCTTTAAATGATTTATGTTCTTCCAACAAATCAGGAGCTTGACTTAAAGCCTTAAGTCCTTTTAGCGTTAAAGTTGCTTTAAAATGGTCTTTTTCTGGTTTTTCAAAATAAAGATAACCCTCCCTATCAAGAAAAAGAATGGTATCAATACAGTTCAAGTATATTTCTTTAAAGGAGTCAAACGCCTCCTTTATTTCTGTATGAACCTTAAAGTACCCCTCAACATCTACAGCTATTTTCTCTGGGTAAATATCTGCAGAGGCGGGAAACTCTTTACAAGCCAAGTGTAATATTTCAGTGAAAGCACATACAAATATTTCCTTCGAGTCCATTTTTCTCTCCTTTATGCGGCGACTGTAGCCGCGAAAATTTTATTACTTCCGTGTCGAGAACTCTTGTTAACCAGTTAATCCCCCTGTATTTAGTACGATGAGGAAGGAGGTTCATTCCCCCTTACCTTATATGCCATGTGGCAGTGATAGTGCATTAATGAATGCCCTCAAATTTATTTATCAGTTTTAGAGTTCCTCTCTATGTAAAATAGAGAACTCTTTATGCTCACCACAAACAGGGCAAGACTCTGGTACAGACTCTTCTTCATAGTAATTCTTACCATTATCACACTTCATACAGTAAGTGCTATAAACAGGCTTTTTCTCGGTACCCATATTAATGATTCCTTTATTCCTTTATTCCTTGAGCTATAACTCTAAGCGAAAATCGATACCACCATCTTCCACTTTAGTATCAAAAATAAAACCATGCTTTCGATAAAAGTCATGAACGGGGTAATCGTCAAATTGAGTATTTCCCCAAATTTCAAATACGCCTTTCTTCAACATTATTTCTTTCAGTTTCTCTACTAGTAAAGAACCAATCCCTTTTCGACGGATACCGTCGTCGTGGACGAGCACATCAACAATTTCAACTGAACGTACACTTCCTTCTCGAACAGCCCAATTAAGATACCCCAATTCAGACCTATCACCATTGATAAAACATTGAATACGACCAGAGCTATCTTGCCAATCCTCAGCGACAACGCTATATCCTTTAGACATGTTTATCTAATCTCCAACGTCTTTAGATAATATAAGTAGACATAACACCTAAATTGCTTCCTCTTCTATGCAATTTGGCAATCCTTCCCCCGCTAACGAGCATTCCTCTTCAAATGTAGCTTTCCGCAAAAAGAGTTTAACTTCATCTTCAGACTTTTCCATTTGAGCTTTCAATAATTCAACTCCACCGAAATGCCTCTCAATTAGCTGACTTTCGAATCCAAAGGTAAGCCCTTCAATGAAAGTACTGTCCACCTTCTCACGAGCATGCTCTTGAACTAACTTTCGATACTTCTCTCGTAACTCTTGCTCTTCTTTTCTACGTTGTTCTTGTTCTGCAGTATTTAACTTTTCTAACACTTTCTCTAATTGTGTATATTGCTCTTGAAGTTCAATTTTTTTATCTAAAATCTCGATTAACTCGTCTTTTCTTTCATCACTAAGATTAGCTATAAAATTGTCAAAATCCTTATCATCCATCTAGTGCTACCTCAGAAAAATATCAACCAATCAAACATAAAGTCAAACTAAATAAAAATCAAAACATTCATACTTTAACGCTTAATATTCTTCCTTTAGTTAGTACTTAATATTGCTTCGGTTGTGCTTTGAAAACATGATAATCACCACTGTTCAAAAACACAGTATTATCGAGTAAACTAAGCAGATTAAAACAATTGGGAGATTGTGATGCGAGTACTTTGTCCAGGCTGTGGTTCTGTTGCTATTATCGGTAAAACAAATCGGCTGAGTTTGGCCCATGCCGATCTGTATTGTTCATGCTCTAACCCTGAGTGTGGCCACACCTTTGTTGCAAACCTAAGTTTTAGCCATACTCTGAGCCCAAGCGCTCAAGCTGCAAGTGCTATTGTGTCGGAACTTGCTCGAGCCCTCTCCCCAACTCAGCGTCAACAGCTGCAGCAGGAACTAAACCTTCTGTGATGTATTGCTGTTCATAAATAGCCAATACATCTGCGAGTATCGCATTACATACATCCTTTTTTGCCTCAGTATCTAAGTTAGGAAACAGGCCATTCAACAGGTCTACTTTCTGGTACAGCATAGATTCATCAGTCATTTTTGTAATTCCATAATTGGCACACCAACTGTGGTGCCTAATCTATTATTCATATATATAAAATCGCGCAACCACCTGCTGCGCTATTTGAAAAAATGCCACAAACACACTTTGAAAAACGCGCAACTAGGAGTTTTCATTGAAAACTCCTTTGAATAAAACTTGATAGGGACAGACCACTATCAGAAGTAATCAAACTCGCAATCCTCTTCATCAAGCAAGCGTTCGAACTGCAACTGGCCGTTGCTTACCCACCAAATTCGTCCCGAATCCGTAAAAACCCTTAAACCTTTGGCAAGCTGCTCAAGCGAATAAGGATCGACTACACCATGAGAAGCAAGATAACGGCGTGACTCCTCTGAAAATCCAGCTGTTTGCTGCGACAAAACTGACTCTGTACAGTTATTCCCACAAGTCCGAGTATCGCCGCTGCCGCGACTCTTAGAGCAAGAGCAACTGCCAACGGCAACAGCTTTAGGCTGCTTCCACTTCGGTATAGGGAGTTTGTCTTCTTTGTTCTCAATACTGATGTTGGTTTTAAAAATCGCGGCACGCTCCTCTTTAAGCTTCTTGTAATTGACCTTCTCGTTTTCATCCATGGTTCTAAGGGTCCACTTTTCACCACGGGTAATGAGTGACCTCACTTTGGTATCAACACCATCAATAGTGGCCAACGCGCAAAGGCCAAGTACTCGCTTGGTCATTTCGCCAAACTCGTTGCCGCACTCGGTTTCTTCATATTCAAGCTTGATAGGGTTAACCGCCAAAGCCTGTTCAAAGGCTTTCCAGTTTGAACTTTCAGCTGCTGCCCTGGCATGTTCGATTTCGGCAGGTTGCGGGCACTCTTTTAAGCGCCTGAGTTCGCGCCATACTTGTACCGATGAAGAGCCGAAGAATTGAAACTGGCGCAGGCGATAACGACTAGCCCATGCCGCCGCATTTGCTGCACCATCACTTGCAGACAATCCAGATTCAAAATCTAACTCGCCCTGCATGTGCTCACCTTTGATGCCCTTAGACAAGTACTTAACGATGTAGCCCACTGCCGAACCTTTGGTTTTATCTATAGGTTCAATCTCTAAGCGGTGCTGCGCTGCGCCGTCTTCATCGCCATCAACCTCAAAGGCATATTTTTCGAGCAGGTCTTTTAGTACATCGCTATGATCCGGATGAACGAAGATCAACATATGCCAATGCGGTGTGCCGTCTTTGTGAGGCTCGCTTACACGTAACCCCTGAATTTTGATTTTGCGATATGATAAAGCAGAGCGGATTTTGCTCCATTGGCCAGAAAGATAGGCTTGAGTGAACTGGGCGTTTTCGCAGTTCCACTTATCTGAATTAAAGTGGTACTTACTAGGGGCCGTAAGCGTCACCATAAAGCCGACTTTGCCGCTTTCTTCTGCCACTTCTTCTAGGCCGCGCGCTCTAACAATCAGTTCAACCAATCGGTTTGATGGATTAGCCGTACCAGCCATAGCCGCATCAATCAGTGGCAAAATCACTCCTGATTCAGATTCAATCATGGTGTTCTCTAACCACTCACGACCACTTCTTTGCTGCTCGCACCACTCGTTAAAACTCTCGCGGCTTAAATAAGGGCTGTCTTCACCCACAAGGCCTGCGGCAACATTCAGATGCTCACAACATAAATCACGTAATGAGCGTAATTGATTAAGCCACCACTTAGGGCTAGTCATGCGCAAAATGGCGCACTCTGCTGCCTCAATAATTTGGTTTCGTTTTACGTCTGAGTAATAAGGCGGCTTAACTTGCCATTGCTTACATACTGCAGCTGCAGCGTCATAAGCCTTTAAAAAGGCCACATCACCGCTGTAATGCTTGGCGGTGTCTTTCACTTCATCTAAAACAATCAGAGCCAGTCGATTAGCCACATCTTTGAGTCTCTTGCTTTTGCGATATTTGATTAGGTCAAAGCCACCGAAATGCGTGGTTCTTCTGCCGTTGCTTTCGTTAACGTGTTTTGACGTGGTACTTAAAAAGCTGCCCACATTGTGGAATGGGTATTTGAGCCACACTTTATTGATAAAATCGGTGGTCTTGCGTAGATAAATATTGGCACTGCGGATCCGCTTACTTGAGTTACCACCCGCTAAGCTAAGGCGGCGCTGATACTCTGCACTGATTTTAAGTCGAAGGTTATTTGGCAGGTGACTCAAACGCGCATTGGCAAAACTGCGGTTACTATTAAGCACCGCATGATTAGGCGATACTTGCTCGAGTAGTTCGTTAACCTCTTTTAGTGCCTGGCGAGCATTGCCGTTCTTCGGCAATTCAGCGGTTCTATAACCATCAAGAAAGGTTAGCTGTTGGTATTGCTCAAGGGTTTTTGGCTCTACTTTTTCAATATGTTGATAGTTAGCCGCAAACAAACACGTGCGCCCTTTAGGCGGTGTTTTGACTAATCCACAAAAAACAACCGAGGGCAATGCCTCGGACTGTGGTGATAATGTAGGGCTATACATTACAGCCCCTCGATACCATGCATCGCTTTGGCTTTTTCCAGCGTTCGACGGATCCCTTTAGCCAAATTGGTAAGGTCATTAGCCAAGGCTTGCCAATATAAGCAGTTCAATGCGCCAGAATGTTTGGCTATTGATAGGTAGCTTGAGTCTTCGCAAGTATGCTGGTGCTCAACATACTGTTTTACGTCACTGACTAAAATGCGCTTTTCAGCCCGGTAATGGTTGAGTAAATGTCTGAAGGCAGCATTTTTCATTTTTTACTCTCCGCTTCGTTTTCTTTCACCTCTTGAATACATTTAGGGCAAGCTGTAGAACAAACTTCACCATCAGTTTCGTAGCCATGCCAACCATCGGCAGCGGCTTTATTAATTGCCTCCCCCACAGTGCTGACTCTCGAAATATAATTTGTGCCGGTACACATGAAACAAGTGATCACAAAGACTGATAAAACCTCAACTTCAGTGGGCTCAACATTGAGTAACTTCATCTAAGCCACCACTTGGTTAACGTGGATATTATTGCGAATGGCAATCAAACGAATACGCAGAGTTTTAGCCACTGGCAACTCAAGTGCTTCAGCAATGCCCAGCAAGGCTTCAATCACTGATTCGGCAACTATGGGCTCAATGGGGTAGTTGGAATGGTTTAAAGCGGTAATGACTCTATTTGCTTCATTGCGAATAGCATCATCTGTTGTTAAACTCTGTTTTGTCGGTTTCATAATGTAAATCCTGTAAGGTCTATTGATTGATTCGACACGGCCACATCCGCTGTAACGGAAGTGGCTTTTTTGTGCCTGTTAATAGCTAACTTGAGCCATTGCGGCCTGATTACTTGCCAACTCCCCTGCAAGTTCTGCAAAACTGTCTTCTGTTGGAGTCTCAATTTTTGCGGTAATGAATTGCTCTCGCCCCAGCCCAACCGAGCTGATTTCTTTTACTAATTCACGAATGGCTAGCATCGACATACGCACCGCCTCTTGTTCATCGAACGTCATGTTTTCAAGCGAAATATGAATGTGGGTACTCGGTTTTAGGCGGGCGCCAAATAGGATGATGGCTTTCTTTTGCTTTGAAAGGCTGCTGTATAAACTGGCCGCGCGGTTACGCCCAAGCATAGAACGCACAGCGGCAATACTTTGCTGACTAGATGGGGAAGCAATATCGTTAGCGGCAGCTTTTTCAATATGTAAGTCGGTTTCTATTCTGGGCAGAGATTCTGGCGCAGTTTGTTTTAGAGCTTTCATATAATTCCCCTTCTACATCAGCCCAGGCATGGGCATGGCTTGCATTGCATCGCTCGCAACAGTGAGTACCGGAATGGCTTGAAACTTCTGCTCTACGTCATGCACAAAAATGGCTAACTCCGCCATCACGTAAGACGCTCGTTTTACTGTTTCATGGCGCATCCGCTCAGTGACGCGTTTGGTCGCTTTAACATCTAAAGCCAGCGCGCCTAACTGTGCGGTATTGGCATTAATGTCTAGCGCCCTATCGGTTAACGCGGTTTTGCTTGCATTGGCTAAGTCGCCCAGTGACACCGAAGCCGCACAACCAAGATCCATCAACACCCCATCAACAATGCAGCGATTACCACTGGCCTTGCTGATTTTCACTAATTCACTCACCGTCAATTGATGCGGTTGCTCGGGTAGCAACTTATTGCGCAGCATTTGCGGGCGTTTCATTCCTGCAGTCTTGGCGATATCGCTTATCACCTCGTCATTTGCAAATTGACGCAACGCACCTGTTAAGTGAGCTTGCTCATTTGAATACTGTGTGTTGCTCGAATTGGCATACATAGACGCAAAACTCCATTTTGCTACTCTTCAATTGAAGATAAAAACATTCAAATGACGACTTTAATGTTTTAGCTCACTAAGCAAAGCTCTGAGGCTTCTTTCATTAGAGCCAACATATTGATATATGGGCGTTCTTGCGGTCTGCATTTAGGGCGAATAGGTAGGCGTCCTTCACGGACTAGGTAGCGGACGTTATCCACTGAAGTGCCAGTACGGCGGGCATACTCTTCATATGACAAGAAAGGTGCGTCAATGTGTAGTGATAGATTACTCATTTGATGATATCCTCGATTTTATGTGTACTTCTGTAATGTGGCGTTACAGTGTGTTAATTTCTAATCTGATTGGATTATTGATCATATGAGTGATTATTTCAAGGCTAAAAATGCAAATTACAAAATTCCTGTCAATGAGCCAGCAAATTATGATGGTGGAAGATTGCTAATCGAGCGATTGATTCATCTTTTTAATGTCAAGAATAGGCTTGAACTTGCTGATTTGATCGGAGTGACACCAGGAACATTGTCAACTTGGACGACTCGACAAACTACTCCACATGAACTGTTAATCAGAGTGCATTTAGCAACAGGAACTCCTATGGAATACCTTTGCTTTGGCACGGGGAAAAGTTTTGGTTCAAAACAAAATGAAGATAGCAAAACACCATTGAATCAAATTCTTACTGAGTCAGATGAAGCTTATAAGATGCCACTGTTAAACGTCCGAGATATTAACAATGGCCAATTGCGAGATATTGAAAAACTCAGAATTGATAATGGTTTCTTTTCGATTAACTCGATACAACCGAATTCAGGCGATTTTTTACTCAAAGAAGTGGGTAAGCACCTTTTCATTAACACCCATGAGACGGCAGTCACTAAAGGTTCTTATCTGTTCAGCGTAAATGACAGGTATCAAATAGGTGAATTACGTCAGCTACCCGATGGTAAAACCTATTTTTATGACGATGGTGAAAAACACGAGATAAACGAAGAAACAACTAAGATCCACGGCAAGGTAGTATCAATTTTAGAAAGCATTTAAGTAATTAAAGGGATTGGTTATGAAAGCATTTGAGATTTGTTTTACTGGTTTTAACGCTGTTGAACGAAATGAGTTAGAAACACAAGCTGAATTGGTAGGTCTATCGGTCAAAAAAAACGTAACCAAGAACCTTCATATTCTTTGTATTGGTGAGAACGCTGGCCCCAGTAAAGTAGATAAAGCTCGCGAAGGCGGTTCGGTCGTTATCGATAAATCTCAATTTGTACATTTTGCAGATACTGGTGAACTCCCGCAAGCTACAGTCGAACAAATACTAACTCTAATCGAATCCCGAACCCCCATTAAACCAAAGCAACAAAAGCAACAAAACCCTAGTGATGTCTTTTTAAACAAGGATGCCCAACCATACGGCCGCTGTAATCAGGCTGCTAATATCGAAAAAGCAATTGCTTCACTACATGGCATTCTTTTGGGGATCACCGCAGATGACAAACTTAAGCCCGCTGAACATGCTTTCCTCAATTTGTGGTTAAAAACCCATGAAGATATCTCTATTGACCCCGATATTATTGATATCGTCGATGTACTCAACGATGTGTTAGAGGACGGTATTATTGATGAAGATGAACATGATGATTTGTTCTGCTTAATAAATGATGTGAATGATGTACGCGGATTCAATGAACCTGGTAGCCATAACCAGATAAACCAACTACTTGGTCTACTTCAGGGAATTTCAGCTGATAACGAAATCAATGAAAGAGAAATTGATGCTCTTGTTATTTGGCTAAATGCAAATCAGCAAATTTTAGAACAATGGCCTGCTAGTGTCGTTTCATCAAAGCTATGTGAAATTTTAGAAGATGGCATTATCACCGAAGACGAAAAGAAAGACCTGTTGCTAACAGTGCAGAAAATCACGGGTAACCGTTTCTGTGAAACAGGTGATGTAACAGACAACACTACCGAATGCTTTGATGATATAAGCGAGATCCCGCACGATAACATTGGTTTTTGTTTCACTGGAAAGTTTAAATCTGGTAGCCGTAAAACTGTAGAGTCTAAAGCTCAAAGTCTTGGTGCTATGACAAGCAAAGATGTGTTGCTCTCTACCCAGTTTTTAGTGATTGGTACCCTAGCGAGTCGAGATTGGAAATATCTAAGTCATGGCCGAAAAATTGAAAAGGCTATGTCACTTAAAGAGAAAGGGCATGAGATTTATGTCATATCTGAAGAACAGTGGCTAACGGCTATCTAATTTGTTCAGTCATTAAAGAAACATGACAACAAATATCGCTATGTAGAAAACATTAGACAGTGTTTAACAAAGAGAGCTTTTAATGGATTATTCATACTTCTTAAATGATGCCGGGGACTATACAGCAAAACGCTTACAAGCTCCTAAAACCTCAGCTATAAAATTCAAAGACATGACGGACTTAGCTGACTTTCGTTTTGAATTAAAAGATTGCAAACCAAGTTCAGAAGACCAGTTTGTCGAACTATATAATAATTTCTTCGATTCAACTTATTCATATGATGTAGAGGTAGAGTCTTTTTCAGAGGCTGTGACCGCAAATCGAAACAAGTTTCTGGGTTCGAATACTTGGTTAAAACGTCTGTGGGATGACATAGAATATCTATATGACCCAGATGAAAATGAAGATGAGTATGAATGGCAAGCTGTTGATGACAGTGTTGCTAGTGCGCTAATAAAAGCAGATTTAGCAGTAAAAAAGACTGAACTTGAGCAGGACGACTGGTCAAATTATTTCTATTCAAAAACTGTTGCTGAATTAAAGTCTATTGCAAAACCACTTGGTATTAAAGTCTCTCAAGTTAAGTCTGGTCTAGTCAAAGACTTACTTGCTTGCCAAGATAAAAATGAATGGGTTGTTCCACTTCCCACCATTATAAAACTAAAGCCTCAACTAAAAATATTTATCCAAGAAATACAATCAAAGTACATTAATGAACTTGAAGTCACGTTACTAAAAGGCAACTACCCTAGAGCTTACCAAGCTCTGATCTGGAAAGAGGTCGCAGATTTCGATACGTATTGCTTTGTCCAGATGTTAGCAAAAGATAAATTAACCAACTTTAATGACGTAGATGGTGTTGTAGAAAAGAGTATTGAGTACAGCAACGATGACTACAGTATTTTTTTCTCTGAGTCTCATGAAGGTAACACTCCATCAGTTGATGAAATAATGGAGCAGAAAACGACTAATGAGACTGTTTCTAAATTAGACAACTCCGTTCGAATTATCTTTGATTATATTGACTCTAGTGGACAATCAAGTAATCGAGAATTCCGCTTAGATAAAATTATTCAAGCTGATAATACATATCTTCACGGCTTCTGCTTCCTTAGGAACGCTGCTCGTCACTTTAGGTTAGATAGAATTCAAGGTGATATTATCATCAAAGATACTGGCGAGGTTGTATCCAAAAACTATTGTATTAATTACTTTGGTGGTAAAACAGTAAAGCCAAATGAATTTAATAAAACTAGTACAAAAAAAACATCTAGTACTGAAGTTAAATATGAAACATCGACCTTTAGCGCAGACTCATTAAATCGAACTGTCAGTCCACTTTTGTTTATCGGGATTTTTATCATGCCGATAATTTTCTCTTGGTTCACGCTTCGTCAAGGTCACTCTTTACGCTCTAAGATAGTTTCATTTAGTTGGCTAATTTGTACGTTGTTATTAAGCTTTTCTGGCGAGCAAAATACTTAACCATGTCTATTCGTAACCTAAAAGATAGCAGCGACAAACCTTGGCTGTGCGAATGTTATCCCAATGGCCGCGATGGTAAGCGCATACGTAAAAAGTTTGCCACTCGTGGTGAAGCTACGGCTTTTGAATTGTTCACCATGAAAAAGGTCGATGACAAGCCTTGGTTGGGTGAAAAAGTTGATAACCGCCGTTTATCTGAGTTAATTAAACGCTGGCATGATCTGCATGGCCAACAACTGACTAAGCCTGAGCTGCGGTTGCGAAAGCTTGATTTGATTTGCAATGGCATGGGCGACCCGATTGCAAGCAAGATCACCGTAAATGACTTTGCCAATTATCGGCAAATGCGCCTCGATGGTGAGATTGAAGACGCCCAAGGTAAGATGAACAAGGTTAAGCCAAACACCATTAACCATGAACACGCTTATCTCAATGCAGTATTTTCAGAGCTGAAAAAGCTAGGCGAGTGGAAGCTACCCAACCCACTCGATGGCATATCACAATTTAAAATTGAAGACACCGAGCTGGCGTTCCTCTACCCAGAGGAGATCCCCATTGTTCTAACCGAATGTGCTAACGCTGAATACGAACACCTCACCACTATTGTGCTGATCTGTTTAGCCACAGGTTGCCGCTGGTCAGAGGCCGAAGGTTTGCGCGGTAGTCAAATAGCCCACAACCGCATTACCTTTGTAAAAACCAAAGGTAAGAAGAATAGAACGGTGCCAATAGCAAAAGAACTGGCCGACAAGATACCGCGTGCAAGAGGCCCTATATTCAGGCCTTGCCGCAAGTCATTTGAACGTGCGATTAAACGCACCAAGTTGAACTTTCCCGACAGACAGATGACCCACATTTTACGCCACACATTTGCCAGCCACTTTATGATGAACGGCGGCAATATTCTGGTACTAAAACAGATACTCGGCCACTCCGACATCAAAGACACCATGCGTTACGCCCACTTCGCCCCCGATCACCTGGACGACGCAATCACCAAAAACCCAATAGCTAATTTGGATCTTACTAAGGTAAATAAATAATGAACAACAGCTTATTTATCACAAACATTGCTCTAAAAAACCATACTTTCATTCAAGATATAAACATATATGTCGATTCAAGTGAAAAGAGAAATCTAATCATAACTGGCAAGAATGGCTCTGGTAAAACAACCTTACTAAAGACAATCGCTCATCAGTTAAACGCCCTGCGTAATAGTCACTATTCTTATGCAGAACTATACAGTGATATTGAAAGTAATCGCGCTAATATTCAAAGATGTAGAAAAGAAATACAAGAGCTCAAATTAAACACCCCACATGATGCGGTAAGAAATGCACAACTTTCCAATGAAATTGAACGGTTTACAAATCAAATCGATGATACAAAAAAAATTATAAATAATGAATATGATAACATTCACATTTCTTTCAATAATAGTGATAAGGATTATCTAAAGAAACACAAATTTTTAATAGCAACATTTGAAGCGAGGCGAAAGACAGTTGTCAATAAAGTATTAAACATATCAAGTCCTATTGCACCTAAGGTTTCATTTGAAGAAAGTGCATCAGACTATTTTCTTCAATATTTAGTTAATCGAAAATCACAACAAGCTTTCGCTTACTCAGACGGAGAAACTAGAGAGGCTGAAGAAATAGGTGAATGGCTTACTAGTTTAGAAGAATATTTCTCACTACTTTTTGAGCGAGAATTAAAACTGAAATTCAATCGACAAGAACTCCTGTTCACAATGCAAGATCAAAGTGGGAATGAACTAGATTTCAATACATTATCAGATGGCTACTCTTCGGTAATCGAAGTAGTCACAGATATTATCATGAGAATGGAAGAAAACCAGTTTGGTAACTATAACCAAAACGGTATCGTTCTTATTGATGAGGTAGAGACTCACCTTCATGTATCTCTTCAAAAAAGCATACTCCCATTTTTAACTAAAGTTTTCCCAAACATCCAATTTATCGTTACAACTCACTCTCCATTTGTGCTGTCATCTGTTGATGATGCTGTTATCTATGATATGGAAATGAAGCAACGAATCAGTCAAGAAGATAATCTTTGGGCATACTCATACGAAGCTCTTGTTGAGGGGTATTTTGAAATAGAGAAATTTTCAACAATTTTGAAGAAAAAAATAACTCAGTTTGAACAATTATCAGCTTTATCTGATGACAAGCGATCTCGAGAAGATAGAAAGCTCCTTAGGCAGTTAAAAAAAGAGCTTGAAAATGTTCCTCTTTTTAAAAACCCTGCAATTGAAGCTAAGTTGAAATCTTTAGGTCTTAAGTAGAGTGTAATAAATCATGATTCATTTTACTAAGACAATCCCTGGGCCTTCTGCAGCTTTACAAACTAGAAAAAACAACGGCAGCAATGATTACCGACTACCTGCTGTATGGGTACAACTAAAAACAGACTTTCATAAAAAGTGCTATTTGTGTGGTTTAAAAACAACTTCTCCTCGCATAGAACATTTTAGACCCCATAACAAAGGAGCAGATAGAAATTTAATGTTCTCATGGGATAACCTTTTCCTTGCTTGTGAACATTGTAACTCAATAAAGTCTAATCATTACCTAGGGCTAATAGACTGTACTTCAGAACATCCCGATCGACATATGTCGTTTCACTTAGACCCAATCGCAGATATTGGAAAAAGAGTTATTATAAAAAAGCTCCCAACGAGCACAATCAATGATGACACTGTGAACCTACTATCTGAAATATACAGTGGGACGGCTTCCTGCAAAAAGTTAGGTGCTGAAGTTATCGTAGACGAACTAATTGATGAGCTTAATGACTTCCATGATTTACTAGATTCATATACACAAACACAGAATCCAGTAGAATTAAATGACTTAATTTGGGAGGTTAATAACAAAAGCAAATTCACCGCTTTTAAGCGATGGATGGTTAAAGACAACCCAGACTATAGCGAGCTATTGGCTCAACATTTTATCAACTAAAATTGATATCAAATGGCGACAGAATGGCGGCAGCCATTTAGAAAGGCTAACACCTTCTAACAGATGCCAACCCGTAACATATTGAAATTATTCTAATCACGCGTTATTACGGGCTATTAGATAGGATGTAGGCTTTTTGGACGCGGGTTCGAGCCCCGTCAGAACAACATCCCGCCAATACTAGGTTAGCAATAACCTTCAAAGGCCGCTAAACCCTTACCAGACGGGTTTAGCGGCTTTTTTGTATCTGCAACTTTTCCACACAAATAATTGATACCACCAATTTTAGACACAAAAAAACCTGCACTGGGGCAGGTCTTCTGTACATTGAAGCAGTTCTAGCTGCTTGGCAGTTCGATTAGTTCTGTTTTTTAACGAACTTAGACTTAAGCATCATTGCGCCGTGACCATCAACTTTACAGTCAATATCGTGGTCGCCATCAACAAAACGCTTAATAACCGCTTTAGTACCTACTTTAAGTACTAACGAAGAACCCTTAACTTTAAGGTCTTTGATTAGTGTTACTTTGTCTTCTTCAGCCAATAAGTTGCCAACGGCATCCTTTAAGATGATTGCGTCTGGATCCACGATAACTTCGTTTGGATTCCATTCATGAGCACATTCAGGGCAAACTAAGTTTGAGCCATCTTCGTATACGTAGATTGACTCACATTTTGGGCATGGTGGGATAGCGCTCATGGCATTTTCTCTTTAATAAATTATTTGTTGAATCCTATTAATACGTCACACCTAAAGCTGACGATTAAACGACTCACCTTTAAAGACACATTATAATAAAAATTTCGAATATCAGCTAGGCTCAAAAATTAGTCTTGTGAACAGGCCGCATTTTACATATGACATAGTTCGATCAAGTTAACAAAACCACCAAAAACAGATTAATTTACGTTCAACTTATCTAGCTCTAGTTGTTTTTTCAACGCGTGCAAACCACTGCCAACGATTCTGATCACAGCAAATGATAGATATTGATGTAGCTCTCACCGAATGTGACAACATTCGATTAGCGCCATAATCTGAACTTGGATTGCTAGAGATGGCTTAAAGCGCACACGTCTCTTTCTAGCTTCGACAGTTAGCAAGCCTGAGATAAATACACGAAAGGAGCGTTTTGAACAGAAGTAACTCAAACAGAAAACAAAAAAGGCTTACTAAAAAAGTAAGCCTTGGGAATGAGTGAAAAGCGCGTCGGGGTTAGCCATTACATACAACAACTCAGGGTTATGCTACATCCCTCGTTGACCGCGCTGTAAGCCCAGAAACTACACGGTTGCTACTCTTAGAGCCATGACCTCACACCTACATATTAGCTAACGTCTGCATTTACTTTACACACACACTTTACACACACTACATACTCTCATAAATGCTTAGCTAATAGACTTACTACTTACAAAATAGTCACTGTCTAAGATACGCTTTTCATTATTCAGTATAGCCGATTTTCGCCCAGCCACAGGGCTGACAGTCAATATTTACCACTAATTCCCCCCTATTTCAGATGGGGCGAAAATAGCTTATTGTTTTAATAGGCTTTCAGCCTGTTAGCGCTCTCAAATATTATTTTAATGAAATACTAAACGGGTTTAAAAGCATTGACTCAAGCGCGTTTACGCTTAGCTCGAAGGAGCAGAGATTCTAACTGAAGCCTTACCGTTTAAGCACTATGTTCAAACCTCTCAGACGGTCAACAATAACAACAACGGAATCAATTGAAACTTATCCCATAAGGTAGTTACTTAATGCTGAACCCTTGGCTATTAATATACGCTCGCATAAATGGCCTCGACTCTTTATTCAGTGTCGATGTGATCTGTTCTGACCAAGAAACATGTTTATTATTGCTACTTCTAGCAGCGTAGTACTCTCTAACATGTTGATCATAAACGACGAGTATTGCCTTATCCATCGCTTGATAGCGATCTTGATGCACCACAATACTCAGCGGTAAACGAGGTTTGACTTCAGGCACATTGGCCGGATATCCCAAGCACATGCCAAATAAAGGCATCACGTTTTTAGGCAGACCTAAAAGTGCTGTCACCTGCTCAGGATCATTGCGGATCCCACCAATGTATACGCCTCCTAACCCCAAAGATTCGGCTGCAATGATGGCATTTTGTGCCATTAAACCGGTATCGATAGCCCCTATCAAAGTTTGCTCTGTAAAGCCTAATTGTGCATCGGGATGTATTTGATGATGGCGATTAAAATCAGCACAGAACACTAAAAACTCAGCTGCCGACTCGACATAACTTTGTCCACCTGCGAGCTTGGCTAACAGCGCCCGAACCTCTGGAGCACTCACACGTATAATGCTGGAGCATTGAATAAAACTTGAGCTAGAAGCGGCATTGGCACAACGTAAAATCTGCTCAAGCTTTGGCGCTTCGATAGCCTGTTCCGTGAAATGCCTAATCGATCGGTGCTGTATAATTGTTGCTATGGTCTGATTCATATTCAGTTGGTTCTCTTATGTTCACAAGACTTAGCCAAGCAGCTACTCTCGCTGGTAATGAAAAAGGTTTTATATTCAATAAGTAGCTGTATTAACTACGCATATACGACTTAACTAAAACCTAAAACAGTAGAAAAAAACATCGATTTGGTAACGGATACATCAAAAGCTTAACTAAAATTAAATGTAATTCATAATTATTGACCCAACAGGCACTTGAGGAATAGGTTAGTCATTATGGAACGGAGATCACATTCTGCCATCTCGGTCAGCCATTTTTAGTCATGGAGTATTCTGATGCGAAACCTCGAATTATTTAGTACTGCCTCTATCGATCACCTTATGTGGTCAACCAAAGAGTATGAAACCAATCTCAACGAGTCAGCCCTGACTATCTTTACTGATTTTGATCACACTCAACCTATGGTTGTAGACGCCTCGACGACTGCAATTAATACCGCTGAGATTATGGAGAAAACCCATGCCTTTATGCGACTAGTTGTAGATAAAGATAATAAATTTCTAGGAGTGATTAGCAAGCATGAACTGTCCCCACACAGGATGATGAAACTTGCTGCAAAACACTCAATGCATATTAATGAGCTGCAAGTTACCGATATGATGGTAGCGCGTGACGATTTAATGGCTCTTGATTTCCAAGAAGTGCTGACGGCCAATGTCAGCGATGTTGTCAGGACCTTACAAGAGAATGGTTTACATCATATGTTGGTTATCGACCATCAGAAGCACCATATACGTGGGCTTATTTCCGCCAATGATGTGGCCAGAAAACTCAATGTGCCAATTAATATCCAACAGCCACCTTCATTTATGCAAATATTTAAGGCAACAAAATAAGTTAGGTAACTCAAGTCTATTCATAGAGCGATAAACTTGAGCTCTGAGATTAATCAATCTAAACGTCAAACCGTTTCGTTTATCCTCAGCGTTTAACAAAATCCCCTGAGTAACCGCACTGTTACTCAGGCTCGCAGCCTCTTTCCCCCTCATGCCCAGTAGCGCTTGCACCGCTTAATGATTTAAGGCTATGCTAGGTGCGTTAGCGTTATGTAGATCCTAGCCTGAAATCATACATTCCTGACCTATGAGGAGTCATGCATTGACCTTCTTATCTCCCCTGCGAGCATGTTGTGCTCTTAGTTTGGCTAGCGTGCTGGTTTTCATCCCCCGCCCCTCCTTAGCAGATCAATGGCACTTTAGTTTTGATAATGACGTGGTTATTGGTCAAGATGGTGATTACTCCAATGGGTTTGTATTTGGCTGGCAAGCTCTCCCTCAAGCAGACTTTACTCAAGCTCCTTGGCCCTTTAGTTGGCAAAAAAGTTTACGGCTCTCCAGCCATAGCCATACTGCCCAGTGGGGGGCCAAAGTCTATCAAAGGATGTGGACCCCAACTGAGATTAAGTTTGACTATGCTCAGCCCAATGAACGTCCTTACGCCGGCATACTGGAACTTGAAAGCTTTACAGGTAGCTTTAGTGAGACGTTAGCGCAAAAGAACTGGTTTAGCATTGGTGTTATCGGCCCCGCGTCGGGTGCACAGACTATGCAAGAGTTCGTGCATAAAATTACCTCTTCAACCCCTCCTAAAGGATGGCAATATCAAGTCGAAAACCAACTTACTGTGCAACTGGCTTATGAGGTTGATGCATTAGCATTTAGGCAAAAAAGTACTGACGATAGCCAATGGGAACTTAGTGGTTATAGCCATAATATGTTGGGAAATTTTCGCTCAGAGGCGAGCCTTGGCCTTACGCTACGCTGGGGAGATGATTTAGCAAAAACATTTGGCCAATTGAGTAGCCATGCAGGTCATTTTGGTCAATACAGCGCGAGTGCACGCCAACATGGTAGCTGGACAGTATACGCCCGTGCGCAAGCGGGATACCGCTTCAACGACCTGACTATTGACGGCTCATTACCCTATGACTCGTACCTGCAGATAAAGCACCAACAAGCCAGAGCTAGCACTGGTGTTATTTGGGCATTCCCCACTTGGTCTGTCAGTTGGAGTTTCGATCTCTACACCAAGGAATATGAGTCAGATCCTGATAAATGGCATGGTTATGGCGTATTGAGTTACAGTTTTATGTTGTAATTCAATAAGGCTTAGCTCGCTGTTAACGCCCTTTTCACGCCCTTTTCACGCCTCTGACTCGGCACTTAAAAACTAAAGGCCCAGCCAATCTGTGGGCCCTTTTCAACAAAGTCCATCTGATATTTTACACCATCGACTTCTGAGTCATTGCCAATTTGCAGGTAACGATAACCAATCCACACATTATGTAGGTCGCCGAACCGATATAGAGCCGAGGCATTGAAGCCATAATCTCGATCATTGTCACCATAGATTTTAGTATCGGCGCCTACTGACACGCCCCAAGCTTTTGTCATCCAATATCGATAAGTGGCCCCCACCAACCAGTCGAACAGATGCTCATTCGCAATCGGTACCTGAGTATTAATATTGATCAGTCCATCATCACTCAATGGTTTTATATTTAAATCAATTTTACTAAAGATATGCCGGACACCTGTAAATACACGCAAGCCAGGCGCGACTTCATAGCCCGCTAGCAAATCGTTAACGGCTAAATGCATATCGGTTTCGACATTGTGACCCGGGGAGATAATACCGCCAGAGATGGGCCCTTTAAGGCCCTCGGTCTGACTATCACTTTTAATCCTTAGGTAATTAACTCTAAGGCTATAGAGCCAATCCCCTTTCTGAGCATACAGCTCACCAATAACACCGAAGTTCAAGTTATCAATGATGTCTTTAAACGGCACGTCGATATCAACTCGCTCGCTATCTGCAGCAATTGAGCCAGAGATATCTGGCGCCCAAACCATGGGGAAAGCGATTAAATAGTTCCACTGCAGCTCTCCCTCATCATAGGAATCCGGGCCAACCTCATACTCTTCACTTGCAAAGACTGTAGAGTGAGTCATCAACATGAGTAATACCAAAGACGCTTTTTTCACCCGCTATACTCCTAACCATTTATGGCCCATTGTTTATCGACACTTAATCTACCCAATGCAACACATCTTTAATAACCGACCACCTAGGCTGTTTTGGTTTAGCGTTCTCACCTAAAATCCAATATCCATAGAGCTTGTCGACAAAACCTGACGACTTTTGTAGCTCCAACCAACTGTTTAAAAAGGTTTGTAATGACCCATTGTCAAGAGCCACCGCATAGGATGCTGGAAATGATTTAATCTCTTCTCGATTATAAAGAGTGGTGTATTCTGGGTATAATATTGTCCAGGTTTTACCGGCCTCTAGGCTTATCATCAGGCCATCCCATGTATTACCGTCGTCTTCAAAAAACATCCTATCCGATTGTATGGTTTCAAATTCAAGGTTAGGAAATTTCTCCTCTAAATGCGGAATGATTGAATAGCTGCCAACAGAAGCGATGCGAACTTTGCCCGCATCTTGGATCAATTTATCGGTTTTAAACTCATCGGCTCGATGGTCTTTCACCACAAAGGCGTAGTGCAGATCGAGTACAGGCGTAGTAAAGCCCACCAGCTCTAATCGCTGAGTTGTCATCTGCAAGCCCGATATCGCAATATCAAACTGGCCTTGATTAATCCCTTCAAGTACATTAGCAAAAGTATAAGGGATGAACGCAATGCTTAGATCCATCTCTTGGGCTAACTTTTTCATTAGCTCAACATCAAAGCCAACCAACTTTTGCTCCGCATTGTAGAAAGAAAACGGCACTTGTATCGGGTTATAGCCGACTCTAAGTACACCACTTTCTCTTATCTGTTGTACACTGCGAGGCCCATTCGCTGCTGCGACATCCCCCCAACTGTATGCGATCACTTGATCCGGCACTTTTTCTGCAGAGCTCATCTGCGCAACCACCTCATCCATCTCATATTCAGTATCTACAATCGAACTCAATAACCAACTTGAGCCTAACAAACATATACCAATAAACACTGGCGTTAACGCACTGTATATCACTAAACGCTTCATGCTGATTTTCGCGACACCCACCAGCATTGCCGTGCCGCCAACCGCTAAAATAAAGATATTCATCGCTGCTAATAACGAGGTAAAGCGACTGGTAAACAAACTTGAAACCATATAAAGCTGGAATAAGTCAGAAGACAGCTCTAATGAATCTAGCAACATAGGGATAGTTAAATAGACACTACCAAACAGGCTAACCAGACCATTTAATGACATAGGCAGATAAGTCAAAAAATCCAGCTCTTGGCCAGAAAACCACGCCGCAAACAGGACAAACACAATAGTAAGTAACTTACCGAGGTTAGGGAAACTAAACACAACCGGAATGATGATATTGGCATAATCATCACTTTGCTGACTGCCAATATTATATTTATGGAATAACTCTTTAGTCCGCTCAATTAAAATCGGGATCACGATAAAAATATTACCCGCTGCAAATGCGGTGACCATGGCATCTTTAGCAATACCGGTTATATCGCGATAAGAAAATGGCGTGATCACGGCCAGAATGGCTGGTAACACCCAATAAGTTAAAATAATAGTCATCACTACATGAGCAACAAAATACACCTGCAGCTTTTGAAACTCATCGAAATCCATGGTACCAGCTGTTGCGGCAGTCATGGCAAAAATGCCTATAGGCATCAACTTTACAATGCTTTGAGTCACTTTATTAAACGACTCACCCAATAGCTGCATCGGCTTCATTAACGAGTCTTTATTGTCGATAGAGATAAGCGCTATTCCCGTTGCAACACAAAATAGAACAATCGCAGGAATATAACTATTTGATAATGAGAAGAATGGATTTGAAGGGATATAAATATCAAGCAGATTAATCGAATTAGGATCTTCAAGCGCTGTCAGGCTAAAGAACTCCCCTGCCTGCCAGTCAGGAAATGTGTACTTAATAAAGTACATCGTCAGCAAACCAAAAGCCCAGATAACCAACATTAACTTACCGACTTTCACGCCAAGAGATTTGGCTTGCTCCATACTTAGGCTACCTAAGCTAGAAATCAAAGATACGATAATGTACGGAATAATGGTCATCTGCAGCAGCTTAATAAAAGCATCACCGATAACCGACATCCAGGCCAACATCTCACCAAAAAACAATCCCGCAGCAATACCTGCTGCAAACGACAATAACACCAACGTCGACATACTCATTTTTTGTTTTGGCTTATCGGCAGACTCTTTTTCTGGCGCTATTGCTGCAGTTTTGCTGGTCATGTAATGCCTCCTTGCTGACCCATATCGGCTACCTCTGTTTGAGAGTCCTTAATGGCGTCTTGATAACACTTAAGATATTGTAAAATCTTCTCTTCTGGATTAAATAGTTTAGCCGCTCGAGCTCTTCCAGCCTTGCCTAGATTTTGTTGCGTGTGTGGTTCAGTCAAGATGCCCTCCATGGCTTTGGCCATACCTAACGCATCATTAGGGTCAAACATAAAACCTGTTTTACCATTGTCTACCACTTCAGGAACACCATCGACGTTACTGCTAACCGTTGGAACGCCACAGGCCATCGCTTCGAGTAACACCATACTAAAAGACTCTCGATAACTCGGTTGGATCATGCAATCAGCATTAGGGAGATAATGCTCAACATGGGTAACATCTCCCACAAAGACAACATGCTTTAAAATCCCCAACTTTTCACATTGCTGCTTGATACCATCAATATCAGGGCCACTCCCGAGCAGTACCAGCCGAGCTTTGACTTTCCTAAGTAGCATGTGAAATGAGCGGATCACTGTGTCGCTGTTTTTTAGCGGCCTAAAATTAGACACATGCATCACGATTTTCTCATCGTCTCTCGCTAACTGACGTCGAACATTAATGTCTGCAAATTTGGGGGAGAAAACGTCTAAATCAATAAAATTATGAATAACATCAATCGACTTACTTTTATCGAAATGACTGTATATATAGTTACGTTGATAGCTCGAAACCGTCGTGACCTTACTACTTTTATGGATACTGAAACGATTAAGTGGATACAGAGGTTTATCTTGACCAACAATCGTCACATCGGTGCCATGAATAGTCGTGATGGTTGGAAACTTATGCTCGGTGATTTCACCCGCTAGATAAGCGCATAATGAGTGAGGAATGGAGTAGTGTGCATGTACAACATCAAGCTTAAATTGCTCGACCACTTCCACTATTTTAGCCGTCAATGCAAATGTATATAGAGGATCGGAAAACAGGGGGTAATTAATGGCTTCAACGGAGTGAAAGAATAAGCATTCTGAATCCTCTATCAATTTAAAAGGCCGAACACTGGAGATAAAGTGAACTTCATGGCCAAGCTTAGCAAGCCCTAACCCTAATTCTGTTGCTACCAGCCCCGAGCCCCCGATACTTGGGTGGCACACTATCCCTATGCGCATCTTCGACATAAATTCCTCACCACCAAAATAGTTAAGAGAATGTTACAGCAAAAGAAAACTTAGCATCATTAGGAACTTAATCCAAGTAAATCCTTTTACGCTATTAATGAATAGTTATCATGAAAATAAAGGTGAATATTAGCGGTTGATGTCATCATTCGAGCCGATATGGTGAGTCACACCTTTCCCTCAACTCTTACATCTAACACCTCACTCCTCACTCCTCACATATATTTTGATTTGCAAAATGCAAAAACTGATCTTTACCTTAATCTTTCAAAACAAATAAACCAATGAAAGTAAACAATAAAAATTAATGGCACAGCTTATGCTTTCACTGAATATATTAATAATATCGACAGTGAGAGATGCATTATGAAAATATCCAAAACAATCCCATTACGCTGCTCCCCATTAATTTTAAGCTTATTAATTTCTGCCAGTGTCAGCGCGTCCGCTCCCTTTAGTGCCTGTCCAACTGAAGCATTTGTGATCCAGAAGCAATCTAATACCCCCAAAAGCTACGGTGTAAACCTAGCAACTGGTAGCTATGTGGTGTTATCTGAGGATATGGGGACAGGCAACGGCTACAACGGCGTTGGGTTTAATTACCATGATAACTACATTTACGGTTGGGATTATGCAACGGGATCATTAGGCCGTGCCGGCAACGATTATCAAATTATCTCCCTTTCTGTTACCAAAGATACAACCGCTGCGAGTGCCGGTAATTTCTATGTCGGAGACGTCGCAATCAATGAAAACGTTTGGTATGGCTATCGAAAAGGTAAAGGGTTATTCAAAATCCCTCTTGATAACCCTGCAAGCTATAACATGACCTTAGTGCCTGGCAGTACCGCCTATGCGACCTATAATATTACCGACCTCGCCTTTCATCCTACCGATGGTTACATGTACAGCATTAGTAATGGATCTACAGGTAGGCTGTTGCGTATCGACCCCGCTAGTGCAGAAGCCACCGACTTAGGCGTGGTCATTACCTCAAATTCGGGAAACTTTATTTTTGGCGCACAATTTTTTGACCCTGATGGCAACCTTTATGTCAGTAATAACAGTAACGGTAATATCTACAAAGTTAACGTTGATTCGGCTTCACCAAGCGCGGTGTTATTTGCGTATGGCCCAGCCTCATCAGCCAACGATGGAGCCCGCTGCGCGTTAGCAGAAGTGGTGGTAGGTGATAGTGTCGACTTTGGTGATGCTCCTGATTCTTACGGTACCCGATTAAACTCAAATGGTGCCAGACACAACATCAGCGATAATCTCTATTTAGGCGCGAGTGTCGATAATGAGTCTGATGGTTATGCCGCGCCACTCTCCGATGATGCCAGCGATAGCTCTGATGACGAAGATGGCGTATCAATGCCTACGGGGTTTGAGCTTGGCGAGAGTGCGATACTACTCGTTACTGCTAGCGGTGGAGATGGCTACCTTAATGCTTGGTTTGACTGGGATCAAAACGGCGAGTTTGACTTAGAAGAACAGATTATCTTAGGTGAACCACTTGATAATGGTCTCAACACCCTCAGTATTGAAGTTCCTAGCTGGGCGAAGGCCGGACCAACTTGGGCACGCTTTCGTCTCAGTACTCAACAAGATATCACTCCAACAGGTGGTGTTGGCGACGGTGAGGTTGAAGATTACCCGGTAACCCTTACCGAAACTGGCGTGACCATTAATTATACCAAACTGGAAAATTAACTGGTCACACTTGCCCAATCCCTAGAACACAATTTTGTCACTCGCTCTGAACTCTCAGTAAAGGTATTCCAAGCCTCACAAACACTATCGACAATATCTTCATAATTTTTGAAAACTCTATTAGCAAGGCAGTGTTGCCGCATCCAGCTCCATACTTGTTCAATTGAATTTAGCTCTGGTGAATAGGGCGGTAATTTAATGATGCTGACATTTTTGAATTCATCTGCAATACCGTCTGAATGCCAACCGGCACCATCCATGAGTACTACAGCATG